>NZ_JBHUWH010000386.1:0-7532 GCF_042670125.1 Kitasatospora sp. NPDC057198
CTCCGCCAACTGGCGCTCCACCGCGGGGGGCAGGCCGGTCTCCGCCGGGCCCGGCCGACCGGCGGAGGCGCAGGAGTCGGGGGAGGCGCAGGAGTCGGGGGAGGCGACGGTGAGCCGGGGCGGGGCGGCGGTGTCCGCGCGGTCGAAGCGGGCCGCCAGCACCCGGCGGGCCCGCCACAGCCCGCGCATCTCCTCCAGGGCGCAGGCGAGCGCCTCCTCGGCGTCCGCGGCCCGGGCCAGGCAGTCGGCGAGCGCGGCCAGCGCGCCCTCCCGCTGGACGGCGTAGTACTCGGCCGTCACGTCGCGGAAGGTGCCGACGGTGACGGTGCGCCCGGTGGCCGGGTCCGGGACGCGGTTGAAGGTCGAGTGCGCCCAGATCCGGTGGCCGTCCCGGTGCACGGCGGGAACGGTGGCGCTGCCGCCGTCGCCCGCCATCGCCTCGGCCAGCGCGTCGGCGGACCGCCGCCGGGCGTCCGGGTCGGCCTCCTGGTCCGCCCACCACGGGTGCGGCGGGGCGTAGGGCAGCCCCTCCGGGCCGTACCCGAGGACGTCGGCGAACGCCGCGTTCACCCTGATCACCGCGCCGTCCTCGTCGCAGACGAAGAACGCGTCCTGGAGCGAGTCGACCAGCCCCTCGCTCCACCGGGTGTGCCGCTCGCGCAGCCGCGCCAGCCGCAGCGCCGAACGCACCCGGGCCAGCAGGTCGGCCGCGGCGAACGGCTTGACCAGGTAGTCGTCCGCCCCCGACTCGAAGCCGTCGATGGCGTCCCCGCGCCCGGCCCGCGCCGACAGCAGCAGCACCGGCAGCGCGGCGGTGCGCGGGTCGGCGCGCAGCGCCGCGACCAGCTGGAGCCCGTCCGTACCGGGCATCATCACGTCGCTGATCACCAGGTCGGGCGCGGCGGCGCGGACGGCGGCCAGCGCCCGCCCGCCGTCGCCGACCGCGGTGACCCGGTGGCCCGCACCGCCCAGGATCCGGCTCAGGTAGTCGCGCATGTCGGCGTTGTCGTCGACGACCAGGACGTGCGCGGCCCCGCCGTCGCCGTCCTCCCGCACGGCTTCCCGCACGGCTTCCCCGGCGCCACCGGTGCTGCCGGCGCCGTCGGCCGGCTGGGCCGGAGCCTCCCAGCGGGCGGCCTCCTGGAGGAACGCCTCGGCGCCGTCGGCGGGGGAGCGGCGGGCCGGGGCGCCGTCGACCGGGGCGCCGTCGACCGGGGCGCCGTCGACCGGGACGCGGCGGGCCGGGGCCGCGGGCAGGACGGCCTCCGGGGCCAGCGGCAGGTCGACCGTGAAGGCGGTGCCGCCGTCCGGGACGGACTCGGCCGTGACCGACCCGCCGTGCAGCTCGACCAGCTCCTTGACCAGGGCCAGACCGATGCCGCTGCCCTCGTACGAGCGCGCCCGGCCGCCCTCGACCCGGTGGAAGCGGTCGAACAGGTGCGGCAGCTCGGCGGCCGGGACACCCACCCCGGTGTCCGCCACGGTGACCTCGGCCCGCCCGTCCCGCTCGCGCACCCGCACCCGGATCGCGCCCTCGAAGGTGAACTTCAGGGCGTTGCCGAGCAGGTTGAAGACCACCTTCTCCCACAGACCCGGATCGACCAGCACCGGGGCACCCAGCGGCGCACAGTCCACCTCCAGGGCGAGCCCGGCCCGCTGCACGGCCGAGCGGAACACCGAGGCCAACTCGGCGGTGAACCGCGCCAGATCCACCGGCTCCGGCCGGGCCCGCATCCGGCCCGCCTCGATCCGGGAGAAGTCCAGCAGCGCATTGACCAGCCGCTCCAACCGCAGCGCATTGCGCCGAACGGTCTCCAGGTCCTCACGCACACCCGGATCGACGACGAAGCCCGCCCCGGTCCCGACCCCGGCTCCGGGCCGGGTGCCTGTTTCGGCTTCCGCCTCGGCACTGACACTCGCTCCGGTCCCGGTCCCGGTCCCGGTCCCGGTCCCGGTCCCGGTCCCGACCCCGGCTCCGGCCTTGGGTCGGGCACCCGATCGGGCCCCAGCCCCGGTTCCAACCCCTGCTTCCGTCCCGGCCCCGGCCCCTGCTTCCGTCCCGGCCCCGGCCCCGGCTTCCGCCTCGGCCTCCGCTTCCGCGAGCCGCTGCCGCAGGGCCTCGACCGGGCCGGCGATCAGCGTCAGCGGGGTGCGGAACTCGTGGCTGATGTTGGAGAAGAACGCCGTCTTCGCCCGGTCCAGCTCGGCCAGTTGCTCGGCCCGCCGCTGCTGCGCCTCGTGGCTACGGGCACTGGAGACGCCCGCCGCCAGCCGGTCCGCCACCAGGTCGACGAAGCCGAGGTAGCCCTCGTCGAGCGGACGGTAGCGGCTGAGGCCGACCACCAGGAAACCGCTCGGCCCGTCGCCGCCCTCGCCTTTCAGCGGTACCACCCGGGCCTGCCGGGGCGGCTCCAGCCACGCCCCGCACGGCAGGTCGGCGAACGAGTCGCCCACCAGCGACGGCGTCGACGCCGCGCCCGCGCGGGCCGTCCCGGCCGGCCACGGGCCCGACCCGTCCGGGCCGATCAGCGCGGGCGCCGCCGGGTGCCCGGCGGGCATTCCCGAGGAGGCGGCCAGCCGGGCGGCGTCCCCCTCCTCGAACAGGTACGTCAGGGTGAAGGGCAGGTCGTACGGGTTGCGGGCGAGCTGCCCGCCGGCGAAGGCGAGGAACTCCTCCTCGGTGCGCACCGTCCCCGGCGCGGAGCCCAGGTCGCGCAGCGTGGCCATCCGGCGCTCGGCGACGATCCGTTGGGTGTCCTCGCTGACCACGCACAGCACGCCGACCACCTGGTCGGACTCGTCGCGCAGCGGGCTGTAGGAGAAGGTGTGGTAGGTCTCCTCCGGATACCCGGAGCGTCGCAGCCACAGCAGCAGCGCCTCGTCCCAGGTCGCCTCGCCCTCGGTCAGCACGTGCTCGATCCGCGGCCGGGCGTCCTCCCAGACCTCCGCCCACACCTCCCGGAACGGGCGGCCCAGTGCCCACGGGTACTTGTCGCCCAGGGTGTCCCGCCGGTACGCGCCGTTGCAGAGGAAGGTCAGCTCGGGGCCCCAGGCCATCCACATCGGGAACCGCGAGGACAGTACGAGGTCCACCGCCGAGCGCAGGCTCTGCGGCCACCGCACCGGATCTCCCAGCGGCGTCCCCGCCCAGTCGACCCGCGCCAGGTCGGCGCCCACCACCGGATCGGCGCCGAACACCCCCCGTGTCCGTTCCCGCGCCACCGGTCTCCCTCCTCCGCCCCGGCCCCGCCGGACGCGGAGCCGTCACCCATTGTGCCGGGCGTGGCCCCGGTCCCGGACGGATGCCCGCTCCCCGACCCGGCAACCGCCCCGACCTGGCAACCCCTCTCGACCCGGCAGCCGTCCCCTGACCCGGGGACCGGCCTCGGGCCTGGCAACCGCTTTCGGTCCGAGAACTGGCCTCCGGCCCGGGAACGGCCTCCGGTCTGGGAACGGCCTCCGGTCCGGAACAGCCTCTGGCCGGGCAACTGGCCTCCGGTCCGGAACGGCCCCTGGCTCGGAACCGGCTTCTGGTCTGGGAACGGCCTTCGGCTTGGCAACTGGCCTCCGGCCCGGAACGGCCCCTGGTCCGGGAACGGCTTCCGGCCTGGCAACCCGCCCCCTGACCTGTGAACCACCCCTGGCCTGGCAACCGCCTTCGGTCCGAGAACCGGCTTCTGGCCCGGCAACCGGCCTCCGGCCCGGCAGCCGCCTCCGGTTCGCCGTGACCCGGTTGGCTAGCATGACCGCCATGACCGACCACACTGCGGGGCCGCCCGGAACGACGGTGCTGCCCCTGGGCGGCGATCTGGACCACGACAACCAGCGCGAACTCGCCGCCGCGGTGGACGCCGCCGTCGCCCGCACCACCGGGGCCCTCGTCCTGGACGTCTCGGCGGTCACCTTCGCCGACTCCTCCGCCCTGCGGACCCTGGTCCTGGCGCAGCAGCGGATGGAGGCGGCGGACGGCGCGCTGGTCCTGCTCGGCCCGCTCGGGCCCGCGCTCCGGCGCCTGCTGGAGATCACCGCCACCGACGGCTACTTCACCGTCGCCGACAGCCTGCCGCAGGCCCTGTCAGCGGCGGGGGAACTCCTGCGCCACGACCCCAGCGGAGCCGGGACCGGCTGACCCGGGGCCCGCTCCGCCGCATCATCCGCCCCACCCGGGGCACAAGCCCTTCGAATCCTTCCTCCCGGCCTCACCGGCCGGCACGAACGGTGCCGTAGACGATTCGAGGTCGTTCATGCGCCACGACGACGCCCTGCCGTCCACCCCGGAGGCCGCCGTCCCCGAAGACCGGCCGCCCGAGCCCGTGCGGACGGCGGGCCAGGCCCGTACCGCCCTTGCCCGGCTGCTGGCCGCGGCCGGGCATCCCGGCGGCCGGGTGCTCGCCGATGCCCAGCTCGCGGTCACCGAGCTCGTCGCCAACGCCCTGCGCCACGGCGGCGGCCTGACCTGTTTCGACGCCCACCTCGCCTCCTGCGGGACCGAACTGGTCGTCGAGGTCGAGGACGGCGACGACCGCCACCCGGTCGCCCGGCCCCTGCACGACCGGGATCCCGCCACCGCCGGCGGCCGCGGCTGGTCCATCGTCCTGGCCCTCACCGCGACCTGTCGCGTGGTGCCGCTGCCCGCCGGCGGCAAGCGCATCCGGGTCACCTTCGCGCTGTGACGGCCGACCGGCTGGACGGGCGGACGGCTGGACGGCCGACCGGCTGGGCGGACGGGCGGACGGGCGGTGAAACGGACGGACCGCGTCCGGACCGGTCGCCGAAAAATCAGAGGATTCGAACGGTGACGGCAGGTCAGACTGGGCGCATGGACACCGATCGCCGCTCGCTGTGGCAGCCCTTCTCCGAGACCGCCACCCAGCAGCCGCTGCGCCCCCGCGACGGGCAGCGGCCCGTGCCGGCCACCACCTCGCCCTTCCTCGAACCGGGCCCCGCGGCCGACCGGCCCGAGTCGCCCCGCGCCGCCGGGCGGCCGGAGCGCTGACCCGTCAGACCGCCAGGTCGGCCAGCACCTCGCGGGCCGCCCGCGCGCCCGAGGCCAGGGCGCCCTGGACCGAACCGGTGGTCCGGTGGTCGCCGCACACGTACCGGCCGGGGGCCCACCGGCTGGTACGGGTCAGCGGGTGCGGGGCGGGCATCGCGGGCAGCGCGCCGGGGATCCGGTACGCGGCCAGCGGCTCCCAGCCGGAGGTGTCGCAGCCGTACAGCTCCGCCAGCCGGACGCGCACCGCAGGCTCCTCGGCGGCCGTGCCGAGTACCGAGGTCGACACCAGCGAGAGCCCCGGCGGCGCGCAGCCCGGGACGACCTCCGACAGCACCACCGAGTTCAGCAGCCGCCGTCCGCCGTCCACCAGCAGCGTCGGAGCGGCCAGCGGGCTGCGTTCCGCGGCGTGGTAGAAGGTCGTCACCGCGCGGGTCGGCGGTACCGGCAGGCCGGGCAGCAGCGCCGCGGCGGCCGCCGGCTCGGTGGCCACCACCACGTGGCGCGCCGCCAGTTCCCGGCCGTCCGCCAGCAGCACCCCGCCCTCGTGCACCCCGGCGACCGGGGTGTCCAGCCGCAGCACCCCCGGGGGCAGCAGCGCGGCCAGCGCCTCCGGCACCGCCCCGATCCCCGCCGCCGGGAGCGCGAGCGTGCCCCGGACCATGCTGCGCCAGTACAGGTGGAACACCCGGGCGGAGGTGTCGAGCCCGTCCTCCAGGAAGACCCCGGCCAGGAACGGCCGCAGCACCCCGTCGACGGTCGCCCGCGAGACGCCCGCCGCGCGCAGGGCCGCCGCCGTCGGCCGGTCGCCGCCGCGCCGCAGCAGTGCGGCGGGCAGCAGGGCGTCCCGCACGGTCAGCGCGCCGAGCGCCGCCGCGTCCCGGGCCGGCAGCACCCGCCCGCCCAGCAGGTCGCCCGCCAGGCGCGGGCGGCGCAGCGGGTCGACCAGCAGGCGGCGGCCGGCCGGGCCGGCCAGCGCGAAGCCCGGGGTGAACGGCCGCAGGCGCAGCGGGCGCAGGGCGAGGCGGCGGCGGACCTGCGGGTAGGAGGTGTTGAACACCTGGAAGCCCCGGTCCAGCCGGAAGCCGTCGCGCAGGTCGGTCCGCATCCGTCCGCCCACCGCGTCCGCCGCCTCCAGCAGCCGCACCCGCCGCCCCGCCGCCGCGAGGTCCAGCGCACAGGCGAGACCGGCCGGCCCGGCTCCCACCACCGCCACGTCCACCGCGCCGTTCGCGTCCACCGCGCTCCTCCTGCCCTCGAACCGTCTTCGACTCGGACCCCGACGGCGGCCCCGACGACGGGGCCGCCCGTACCGATTCGGAGCCGGCCCGGCGGACGGATGGGACGGTCCGGGCACCCGGGCGGCCGGACTACCGTGGAGGGCGTGGACGCGGAACGGGAGGGCCTGCGGGAGCGGCTCGGCGCGGCCCTGTTCGCCAAGGTGGCCGGGCCGGAGGGCCCCGCCGTGCGGCAGCGCGTGCACGGCACCCCGGGGCCGCGCCGGTTCGGCCCGGAGCGGCCGATCCGGCGGGTGCACGGCGACGCCGCGATGTTCGTCGGCGGGCTCGCCGCGCTCCTGGTGCAGTCGCTGCACCCGTCGGCGATGGCGGCGGTCGCCGCGCACTCCGGCTACCGCAGCGACCCGTGGGGCCGGCTCCAGCGCACCAGCACCTTCCTCGCCGTCACCACCTTCGGCACCGACCGGGACGCGCGGGCCGCCGTGGACCGCGTCCGGGCCGTGCACGCCCGGATCGGCGGCACGACGGCCGCCGGGGTCCGCTACCGGGCCGCTGACCCGCACCTGCTGGCCTGGGTGCACGCCGCGGAGACCGACAGCTTCCTGCGCGCCCATCAGGCGTACGGGGCCGCGCCGCTCGACGCGGCGGGCTGCGACGCCTACGTGGCGGACACCGCGGAGGTCGCCGCCGACCTCGGCGTCGAGGAGCCGCCCCGCAGCCGGGCCGAGCTCGACGCGGTGCTCCGCGCCTACCGGCCCGAACTCGCCAGGACGGCCGAGGCCCGCGAGGCCGCCCGCTTCCTGCTGCTGCACCCGCCGCTGCCGTGGGCCGTCCGCCCCGCCTACGGCGCGCTGGCCGCCGCCGCCGCGGGCCTGCCCGCGCCGGAGCACCGCGCCCTGCTGGGCCTGCCGGCCGACCCGCTCACCGCCGCCGCGGTCCGCCCGCTCGGCCTGGCCGTGGTGCGGGCGATCCGGTGGGCGATGCCGGTGCCCCGGGAGCGGGGCTGAGCGGTCGGACCGAATCGGTCGGCATCTTTCCGGACAAGCCGGGCATACGGTCCTGCGTCAGCGACGGATCGACCGGTCGGGAGGCCGCGATGAGCATGGGTGACAAGATCAAGAACACCGGCGACAAGCTCAAGGGAACCGCGAAGGAGTCCGCGGGCAAGGCGGTCGGCAACGAGCGCCTGGAGGCCGAGGGCAAGGCCGACAAGGCCAAGGGCGACCTCAAGCAGGCCGGCGAGAAGGCCAAGGACGCCTTCAAGGACTGAGCGGGGCCGCTCCGACCGCGGGGGCCCGGGC
>NZ_JBHUWH010000387.1:0-7506 GCF_042670125.1 Kitasatospora sp. NPDC057198
GGGGGCCGTCGGGTTCCCGGGCCGCCGGAAGGCGACTGCCGAAGGCGCGCCGAGCGGTCGGCCACCGGCCGGGAAGCGGTCGGCCACCGGCCGGAAAGCGGTCAGCGGACCGGCCGGAAGACCGGTGCCACCTCGCCCAGCATGCCGCGCAGCACGGCCGCGCCCTTCGCCGTCCGGGCGTCCGGGCTCCCGGCCAGCTCCTCGACCAGCAGCGACACCCGGCCGTGGTCCTCCTCGAACACGCCGAGCACCTCGCGGACGGCGTCGTCGACGTACTGCTCGTGCTGGACGTCGAGGCCGGCCAGGGCGTCCGCGAGGATCGCGAGCGCCGCCCGGTCGCCGCGCCGCAGCAGGGCCCGGGCGGTCTCCAGGGTCACGTAGGTGTCCCGCGGGTCGGCCAGCAGGGCGGCCAGCTCCCGGGCCGCCGCCGGGAGTTCGGCGAACGGGGCGAGCGCCCGGCCGGCGTCGGCGCGGTCCTGGTGGTCGGCGCTGCCGGCCAGAGCGGTGAGCGCGCCCACGCAGGCTTCCCGTACCTCGGTGTCCATGTGGTCCGTCCTGCTCGGTGTCCGGTCTCGGCCGCGGGGTTCACGGCAGGGCCACACCGTACTCGGCGAGGCCCGCGCGGAGGTGTTCGCGGTCGGTGCGGGCGAGGTGGCCGCCGGTGAAGTCGTCCGTGGTGAGTTCGGCGACGCAGCCGGGCGGCGGGACGAACGTTTCTTCATCCTCGGGGTTCTCGAACTCGGCCTCGGCCAGCACCAGTCCGAGCAGCGGGCCCTCGAAGACGTCCACCCCGAGCGGGGGGACGCCGAGCCGGGTCCTGGTCAGCTCGGGGCCGGGCAGGGCCGCCAGCAGGCGGGCGTACTCCTGCTCGGAGAGGTGCAGGTCGGCCGGTGCGTCCGGGCAGGCGGGCTGCTCCCGGGTGAGCCGGTAGCTGCACTCGCCGGTGTCGAGCCGCTCGACCCGGCGCAGCCGCAGCCGGGTGCCGTCCACGTACCGGTCGGTGATCCGGCGGGCGGCGGTGACGCTGCCGGGGGCGGGCACCCGGGCGAGCAGGAAGCGGCGCCCCCGCCCGGCCCGGTCGGGCCCGTCCTCCGCCGGATGCGGTGCGTGCGGTGCGTGTGGTGCGTGCGGTGCGGTGGCGCTCCGGCGGGCGCCGTCCCCCGTGTGTTCCCCCATGTCGTGCTTCCCCCTCGTGCTCTCCCCCGTCGTGCCCGCGCCGCCACCGCCCGGGGCGGCGGCCCGCGCGGGCTCCCCGTCAGCCGCCCGCACCCGGGCCCCCGTCGGCACGGCGGGCGGCTGCCACCAGAGTAGTGCGCGAACTGCTTCGGTACGGTGCTCGGGACCGAATGTTCCTCATGTCCGCTCGGTTCCGTTCACCGAGCGGACAGTTGGCGCACCGATCCGGTCACCGATCGACGGACGACCAGTCACCGGTCAGCCGCCGAGGAAGGGGAACAGGTTGAGGAACGGCTCGGTGGTGACCGACATGCCGCGCCCGAAGGGGTCGTCGAAGTCCCAGATCAGGAACAGCAGGAACCCGAACAGCGCGCTGAAGGTGCCCGCCAGGACGAGTTCGCGCGGCGAGCGGCGGATCTGCAGGGCGAACAGCATGCCGATGGTGATCACCGCGCCGACGCCGAGGCCGAACCAGACCACGCCCGGCATGGTCGGACCGACGTTGCCGCCACGGGAGTTGCGGGCCTCGTCGGCGGCGGCGATCTTGTCCGTCATCGCCTGGTACGCCTGCGCCTCGATGTCGTTCTGCGGCGCCCGCGCGGCGACGTCGGTGCGCAGCTTGGCGAGCAGGTCGGTGCCCTCGGGGCTGATCTCCCCCTCGCTGCGCATGTAGTGCCACTCGGTGTTCACCACGAACGAGACGTACGCCTCGACGTCCTTGTCGACCACGGCGCGGTAATCGGCGGGGAAGACCTCGGCGCGGGCGCTGACCTCGTGCAGCGCCTGGGCCTCGCGCTGCACGTCGTCCTGCGCGGCGGAGCGGGACTCCCAGACGCCCGCGATGGCCAGGCCGAGCACGATCGCGTAGACCACGCCGATCATCATGGTGATGTACTCGATGACGTCGGGTGTCTCCGAGGTGTCCTCGTGCTCGTCGGCCCTGCGGCTCCTCACCAGCACGACCGCGACGACGACCAGGCACGCCCCGGCCATCGCGAGGGCTAGTGCCAGCCATTCGGACATGACGGGTCCTCTCCTGAACTGTCCATGGGATGAAGTGGGTTGTCGGTTTCCCGCAGGCGCGGCCCGCCCCGCGGCGGGGCCGGGAACGGCTACGGCTACGGCTACGGCTACGGCTACGGCTACGGCTACGGCTACGGGATCAGGAACGGCCGCGCCGTCCGGCGCTTCCGGACCTCCCGCGCGGGCGCAGCGCGGCGGCGGCCAGCACGGCGGGGACGGTGACCACCAGCATCCGGGTGGTGGTCGGGGTGGTGTGGCGCTTGGGGGCCTCGGCGCGCACCGGGGGCGGCGGCAGGTGGACGGTCGCGGTGGGCGCGGGCCGGGTGGGTGCGGGGCTCGGGCCGGGCGTCGTCGGCGCGGGGCTGGGGGCCGCCGCGGGCGGTGGCACCGCGCCGGGGGTGGGCCGGGCTGGGGTGGGCGCGGGTTTCGCGGGCACCGGGGCCGGGGGTGCGGGCACCGGGGTCGGCGTGGGCTTCGGCTTCGGCACCGGGGTGGGTGTCGGCGTCGGCTTCGGGGTGGGGCTGGGGGTCGGCGTCGGCTTCGGCGTGGGGGTGGGCTTCGGGGTCGGGGTGGGCGTCGGCTTCGGGTCGCAGTGGTGCTGGTGCCCGTACCCGTGGCCGTTGCCGTGGCTGTCGTGGCCCCTGCCCGGTCTGCCGTCGCCCCCGGCCCCGTCCTGCGGGTGGAGCGGGACGTCGACCCCGCTGCCCGCGTCCACCTCGATGTGCACGCCGGGGGCGTCGACCGAGGTGTGCACCTTGACGCAGATGTCGAGCCGGTGGTCGCCGGCGGCGCGTGCGGCGGACGCAGCCTGGGTGGCGCCGGTGAGCACCGCGCAGACCACGGCGACGCCCGCCAGGGCGGTCGCGGTGCGGGCGCCGCGCCCCACCCGTGAGGGCCGGGCCGGGCCCGGTAAGGCCGGGGCCCCCGTTCTGCCGTCCGCCGACGGGCGGTGGTTGCGCTGCATGGGCGTGGTCCGACCTTCCGGTGGCCGTGGGTGGTCGACGGGTTGGTGCGCGCCCCGCTTCGGGTACGGCCGAGGTGGCCGGAGCGCACTCGAGGGCGCGTCGGAGGATCGGGCCGTTCCACCCGCAGTGCCGTGGGCGAGCTGCAGAAACGGATCGGCATGATCAATCCGACGCACCCTCAACGTGGTGCGCCGCCGTTTGGTTACGGCCGGCGGCGGGCCGTTGTCGCGCGGTGTCGGTCAGGAGCCGGCGGCCGCCGGTCAGCGGTGCGCGATCTCCACGTTCTCCAGCACGCCGAGCGCGTCCGGCACCAGGATGGCCGCCGAGTAGTACGCGGTGACCAGGTAGTTGATCACGGCCTTGTCGTCGATGCCCATGAAGCGGACCGACAGGCTGGGCTGGTACTCGTCCGGGATGCCGGTCTGGTGCAGGCCGATGACGCCCTGGTTGTCCTCGCCGGTGCGCATCACCAGGATGGAGCTGGTGTTCTCCGGGGTGATCGGGATCTTGCTGCAGGGCAGGATCGGGACGCCGCGCCAGGCCGGGACCTTGTGGCCCTGCATGTCGACGGTGTCGGGGTACAGGCCGCGGGCGTTGAACTCCCGGCCGAGCGCGGCGATCGCCTTCGGGTGGGCGAGGAAGAACTCGGAGTCGCGGCGGCGGCTGAGCAGTTCGTCCAGGTCGTCGGGGGTGGCCGGGCCGGAGTGGGTCTGGATGCGCTGGTTGAAGGCGCAGTTGGCCAGCAGACCGAACTCGCGGTTGTTGATCAGCTCGTACTCCTGGCGCTCGCGCAGCGCCTCCACGGTGAGCTTGAGCTGCTGCTCGATCTGGTTCATCGGCTGGTTGTACAGGTCCGCGACGCGGGAGTGGACGCGGAGCACGGTCTGCGCGATGGAGAGCTCGTACTCGCGCGGCTTGAGCTCGTAGTCGACGAACGCGGTGGGCAGCTGGTGCTCGCCCTCGTGGCCGGCCGACATGGCGATCTCGGCCTCGCCGAGCTCGTTCTGGCGCTGCAGCGGCAGGCTGGCGAAGTCCCGGATGTGGCCCTGGAGGCTCTCGGACTGGGCGAGCACGGCCTCGAAGTCGGCCCGGCTGAGGGTCAGCAGGGTGCCGGCGGTCTTGGCGGTGGCGGTGTAGTCCCAGGTGGCGTCGGCGTCCAGCAGGGCGTTCTCGCCGAAGCGGTCGCCGTCGCCGAGGACGCCCACCACGGCGTCGTCGCCGTACTTGCCGGTGGAGACCTGGTTGATCTTGCCGTGCGCGACCAGGTGGATCTTGTCGGACGCGGTGCCGCGCTCGACCAGCACCTCGCCGGCCCGGAAGTCGCGCTGCTGGCAGCGGGCGGCCAGGGCGCCGAGCACCTCGTCGTCCTCGTAGCCGCGCAGCAGGGCGAGTTCGCCGAGCTCGCGGGGGATGACCCGGACGTCGCCACCGGTCTGGATGAATTCGATCCGGCCGTCGCCGACCGTGTAGGTCAGTCGGCGGTTGACCCGGTAGGTGCCGCCGGAGGTCTGCGTCCACGGGAGCATCCGCAGCAGCCAGCGGGAGGTGATCTCCTGCATCTGCGGCGCGGACTTGGTCGTGGTGGCCAGGTTGCGGGCCGCGGCGGTGGTGAGGCTGCTCTGCTGGCGCTGCGCCTGCTGAGTCTCCGGGCTGCTGTCCACGGACCTCGGGCCGGGCTCTCCTTCGTCTCGCACGGATCTGACGGTCCGTCAGATCCGTGAGCGTATGGGGGTGTTGCCGGGGTGGCGGTGGGGCAATGGGTAAAGGAAGCCAAAAGCGTCGGCGGGGGGCCGGGAGGCGCTGGCCTCCGCACTCACCCGCTGCCTCCGGAACACTAGATCGTTCCGGCCCGCGGATCGCCCGCGCGGCCCCGTGTGCACCCGATTAGGTGAACCTCGGCCCATGGAGGATTGGCGGCGCTGACGCCGTGTCAGACGGCGTCGCGGCCGCCGGACCGGTGGTGGCCTGGGCCGCTGCCGCCCCGGGGGCCGGGCGTGCCAACGCCCCCGGCGGGCGGGGGCGTTCGGGAGCGCGGGAGGGGCGCGCGTCGGCGGGGTGTCCACCACCGTCCGCCGGGCGCACGCAGGGCCGCCGCGGGGTGGTGCGGCGATCAGCCGGCCGCCTCCTGCCGGGTGCGCCGCAGGCCCTCCAGGAATGCGGAGGCGGCGTCGTAGCCGAGCGCGATCCGGCGCCGGACGGTCTCCAGTTCGGCACGACCGGAGGGGACCGGTCCGCGTCCGGCCCGCACCAGTTCGTCCTCGCCACTGGGCAGCACGTGCACGGTGACGCCGGGCCGGTGCCGGGCGATCTCCGCCTCCACGGCCGCCCGCCGGCTCACCTCGAAGGCGACGTGCGCGAGCTGCCAGGGCATCCGGGGCACCCGCAGCCCCTCGCCGGTCTGCCGGATCCGCAGCGCGTACACCGTGGTCGCCCCCAGCGAGGCGGCCAGGCCGACCGGCAGCGAGTCGATCAGGCCGCCGTCCAGGTAGTGCTCGCCGTCGATCTCCACCGGCGGGAACAGCCCGGGGACGCAGCAGGACGCCAGCAGCGCCGGGATCAGCGCCCCCTGGTCGAAGTAGTGCGCCGCGGCCCGCTCGATCGAGGACGCCGGGCAGGCGAACGGGAGCTTGAGGTCCTCGATCCGGGTGTGCGGCGCGAAGTGGTTGAGCAGCATCCGGTGCGCGGCGTCCTCCGAGGTCAGCCCGGCCCGCACGTGGCGGACGTTGGACAGGAACGCCCGCAGGGACGGCTTCATCACCCGCATGCTGATGAACTCCATCCACAGCTCGGTCAGTTCGCCGACCACCGAGACCGTGGGGTTCTTCGCCAGGATGGCGCCCTGCACCGAGCCGATCGAGGTGCCGACCACGATGTCGGGGGTGATCCCGGCCTCCAGCAGGGCCCGGACCATGCCGACCTGGTTGCCGCCGCGCTCGCCGCCCCCGCCGAGCACGAACGCGACCTTGCCCTGCCCGTCCGTCAGACCGTCCATCGCTGCGCCGCCTGTCTCCGGGGCGTCCCCGGGTCCGTCCTCCGCGCGGGCCCGACGGGCCCGCAAGGCTCATCGTCCGATCCGGTTTCCGACCGCCGCAACCGCTCCCACCTGCGTCTTCGCCCGTCCGCAGCACCCGGTGGCGGACACTGGCCCCGATCGGTCCAGCGCAGTGGATCTTCGGCTGGCCGGGGGCCCGGCGGCGTGAGAGAGCTGGAGCCATGCACAGGACTCCGCCCTCCCCGGGGCCCTCCCGGGCTGCCCGGCCGGGCGCCGCCGCGCTCGCCTCGGCCCGGGACGCCGCCGCGCTCGGCGCCCTGACGGCGTTTCTGCTCCTCCTCGTCCCGCTGCTGCTCCCGCTCGGCCTGCTCCGGCCGCTGCTGCCCGCCCGGGCGGCGAGCGCCGCCCGGCTCCCGCTGGTCTGGGCCGCCTACCTGGCCGGGTTCTCGCTGACCGCGCTGGCCGGTTCGCTGCGGCTGCGGGCCCGCCGCGCCGGGCCGGACGCCTGGCGGCTGCTCACCGTCCGGGCCGGGCGCCGCTTCCGGCTGCTGGCCGGGCGCTGGTCCGGCCTGCGCTTCCAGGTCGAGGCGCCCGATCCGCTGCCCGACCCCGGGCGGCCGGTGGTGGTGCTGGCCCGGCACGCGGGCATCCTGAACACCCAACTGGCGATCACCGCGGTCACCGCCGTGCTCGGCCGCCGCCCGCGCGGCATCGCCAAGCGCTGCGTCGCCCTGGAGCCCGGCCTGCGGGCGCTGCTGCGCGGACTGCCGCTGGCCCTGTTCCGCTGGGACCGGGCCGGGCGGGCCGCCGCGCTGGCCGAACTCGCCGCGCAGGGGCGGTCGCTGGGCCCGGACGAGGCGCTGTGGCTGTACCCCGAGGGCACCAACTACAGCGCGGCCCGGCGTGCCGGGTCGATCGCCAAGCTGCGCGCCGGGGGGCGGGACGCGCTGGCCGACCGGGCCGAGGCGATGCCGCACGTGCTGCCGCCGCACCTGCCGGGCGCGCTGGCGGCGCTGACCGCCGCCGGGCCGTCCGCCCTGGTGCTGGTCTGCGGGCACACCGGCCCCGAGCGGCTGCTCCCCTGGATGCTCGGCCCCGGCTACGCGCACGGCCCGGACGACCGGGTCCGGTTGCGCTGGTGGAGCTTCGGCGCCGAGCAGGTCCCGACCGCCGACGCGGACGCCTTCGCCGACTGGCTGTACGACCGCTGGGAGCAGCTGGACCGCTGGATCGCCGAGCCGGCCGCGCGCCCCTCCCGGCACCGCACCGGGGACCTCGACCCGGCCTGAGCGCCCCGTCCGGGCCGGACGCCCCGCGCGGGCCGGGCGCCCCGTCCGGGCCGGACGCCCC
>NZ_JBHUWH010000388.1:0-7490 GCF_042670125.1 Kitasatospora sp. NPDC057198
GCCGGAGCACGCCCCGGCCCGACGGCACCGGCGCCCCCGCCGCCCGGCAGTCCCGGCCGCCCGCCGCACCGGCGGCGAGCACCGCCGCCCGGGGCACCGCGGCGGCCACCACCCCGTCCCCGGCCGCCGCCCCCGACGCCGCCGCCTCGCACGGCCGGCCCAGTACGGCGCCGAGCAACAGCCGCAAGCCCGCCAAGACCCCCTAGCGAGCCCTCCCCGATGACCTCCCCCCGGACCTCCCCCCGCCGCGCCGCCCCCGCCCGGCGCGCCCGCCGCGGCCGCCGGGGCGTGGTGCGGCAGTCCGCGCCCCGCACCCACTGGCTGCTGCTGGCCGCCACGGTGGTGACCCTGGCCGCGGCCCTGCTGCTGCAGGGCTACACCCGCCACCTGTACGGGTCGGCGCCCGACGGCGCCGCCCGCCCCGCCGGGCCGTCCTTCGCCGTCCCCCCGGAGGCCGCCCACGGCGGCCCGGTGATCGACGCCTCCGCCGAGGTGCCGCGCACCGCCCGGCCCGCCCCGGGCACCGTCGCGCTGACCTTCGACGACGGCCCCGACCCGGTCTGGACGCCGAAGATCCTGGACGTGCTGAAGCAGCAGGGGGTGCACGCCACCTTCTTCGTGGTCGGCACCCAGGTCGCCGACCACCCCGAGCTGGCCCGCCGGATCCTCGCCGAGGGCCACCAGCTGGGCATCCACACCTTCACCCACGCCGACCTCGCGCAGGCCGCGCCGTGGCGCCGCTCGCTCGAACTGCGCGAGGCGCAGCTCGCGGTGGCCGGTGCGACCGGCACCACCACCGCGCTGCTGCGGCCCCCGTACTCCTCGAGCAACGACGCGCTCACCGACGCCGACTGGCAGGCCGTCCGGCAGGCCGGGCGGTCCGGCTACCTGACGGTGCTGACCACCCAGGACAGCGAGGACTGGCGGCGGCCGGGCGTCGAGCGGATCGTCGCCAATGCCACCCCGCAGGGCCCGGCCGGGCAGGGGGCCGGGCAGGTCGTGCTGATGCACGACGCGGGCGGCGACCGCTCGCAGACCGTGGCCGCGCTGGCCGAGCTGCTGCCGAAGCTGAAGCAGGCGGGCTACCGGGTCGGGACGGTCTCCGAGACCGCGGCGATCGCGGACGCCGCGCACCCGGCGAGCGGCGCCGAGCACTGGCAGGGCCGGGCGCTGCTGCTCGCCCTGTCCGGCGGCGACCTGGCGGTGGCGGTGCTCGGCTGGCTGCTCTGGGCGGCGGGCGCGGTCAGCGTGCTGCGCGCGGTGGTGCTGCTGTTCGCCGCCGCCCGCCACCGGCGCCTGCGCCGCCGGGGCTGGGGGCCGCCGGTCACCGAGCCGGTGACGGTGGTGGTGCCCGCGTACAACGAGCGCGCGGGCATCGAGGCGGCGGTGCGCTCGCTGCTGGCCTCCGACCACCCGGTGGAGGTGATCGTGGTCGACGACGGCTCGACCGACGGCACCGCGGATCTGGTGGAGTCGCTCGGCCTGCCCGGCGTCCGGGTGCTCCGGCAGGCCAACGCGGGCAAGCCGGCCGCGCTCAACAACGGCCTGCGGCACGCGAGTTGCGAGCTGGTGGTGATGGTCGACGGGGACACCGTGTTCGAACCGGACGCCGTCCGGCTGCTGGTGCAGCCGTTCGCCGACCGCCGGGTCGGCGCGGTCTCCGGCAACGCCAAGGTGATCAACCGGGGCGGGCTGCTGGGCCGCTGGCAGCACATCGAGTACGTGGTCGGGTTCAACCTGGACCGCCGCTTCTTCGACCTCGCCCAGTGCATGCCCACCGTCCCCGGCGCGGTCGGCGCGTTCCGCCGCTCGGCCCTGCTGCGGCTCGGCGGCGTCGCCGAGGAGACCCTGGCCGAGGACACCGACCTGACCATGGCGCTGTGCCGGGCCGGCTGGCGGGTGGTCTACGAGGAGCGGGCGGTCGCCTGGACGGAGGCCCCGGCCTCGCTCTCCGCACTGTGGCGCCAGCGCTACCGCTGGTGCTACGGCACCCTGCAGGCGATGTGGAAGCACCGCCGCTCGCTCGCCCAGCGCGGCCAGGCCGGCAAGCTGGGCCGCCGGGGGCTGCTGTACCTGCTGATGTTCCAGGTGCTGCTGCCGCTGCTGGCCCCGGCCGTGGACGTGTTCGCGGTCTACGGCCTGCTGTTCCTCGACCCGGCGCGGATCGCCGCGGTCTGGCTGGGCTTCCTGGTGCTGCAGGCGCTGTCGGCCTGCTACGCGTTCCGGCTGGACGGCGAGCGGCTGGGCCCGCTGTGGACGCTGCCGCTCCAGCAGGTCGTCTACCGCCAGTTGATGTACCTGGTAGTGATCCAGTCGGTGTGGACCGCGCTGGCCGGCAACCGGCTGCGCTGGCAGCGGATGCAGCGCTACGGCTCGCTCCAGGCCCCGGCGAACCGGAGTTGACGCGATGACCTTCCCCCGCACCTCGCCCGCCGCCGAACGCGCCGCCGAGCGGGCCGCCCGCCGGGCCGCCCGCGGTCCGCGGGGCGTCCCGCGCACCCTGCTGGCCGCCGCCCTCGCCGCGCTGGCCGCGGTCCTGCTCGTGCAGCGCCCGTGAACCCCGGTTGACGGCGCCCGCTATGGTTCACGGGTGCCCGCCCGGAGTTGAGAGGAGTATCCGATGATCGGACGCGCGCTGAACGGGCGTTACGAGCTCGGCGAGATCCTCGGCGTCGGCGGCATGGCCACCGTGTACCGCGCCGTGGACCACCAACTGGGCCGCCAGGTGGCGGTCAAGGTGCTCAACGGCGGCTTGGCCGACGACCCGCGGTTCGCCGAGCGGTTCGCCCGCGAGGCCCGCTCGGCCGCGCTGCTGGCACACCCCCGGGTGGTCACCGTCTTCGACTCCGGCGTCGACCAGGGCTCCCCGTACCTGGTGATGGAGCTGGTGCACGGCGCGACCCTGGGCCGGGTGATCGCCGAACAGGGCGTCCTGCCGGTCGAGCGCGCCGTCGGCACCGCCGCCGCCGTGCTGGACGCGCTGGCCGCCGCGCACGACCAGGGCCTGGTGCACCGGGACATCAAGCCCGGCAACGTGATGATCACCCAGGACGGCGGGGTCAAGGTCGTCGACTTCGGCATCGCCCGGGTCGGCTCCTCCTCCGGCCAGCAGCTCACCCAGACCGCCTCGGTGCTGGGCACCGCCGCCTACCTCTCCCCGGAGCAGGCCACCGCGGGCCAGGTCGACGGCCGCGCCGACCTGTACGCGGTCGGCTGCGTGCTGTACGAGATGCTGGCCGGCGCGCCGCCGTTCACCGCCGACACCCCCGTCGCGGTGACCTTCAAGCACGTCACCGAGTACCCGGTGCCGGTCTCCGCGCACCGCCCCGACGTGCCGCCCGCGCTGGACGCCGCGATCCTGCGGCTGCTCGCCAAGCACCCGGCCGAGCGCCCCGCCGACGCGCGCTCCGCGGCCGCCGAACTGCTCGCCGCCGTCCCGGCCGCCCCCGCCGACCGCACCGCCCAACTGCTCGGCGCCGCCACCCAGGTACTGCCGCCCGTCCCCGCCACCGCCTTCCCGGCCGCGCCGCCGCCCCCGCCGCAGCAGCCCTGGACCGAGCCGCAGCGCACCTCCGTGCTGCCGCCGGTGCGGGCCCCGCTGCTGCCCTCGGCCCGCTACGAGGACGAGGAGCCCGCGCCCCGGCGCGGCCGCAACCCGCTGGTGTACGGGGGCATCGGCGCGGCCGTGATCGTCTGCGTGGCCGGCATCGCCGCGTTCTCGCTCAGCGGCGGCGGCACCGCTCCGAAGGCCGCGCACACCCCCGCCGCGACGGCCGCCACCACCGCGGAGCCGTCCCCGGCGCCCACCCCGTCCGCCTCCGCGTCCGCGTCCACCAGCACCAGGCCCAGCGCCTCGCCCAAGCCCTCCGCCACCCCCAAGGGCGGCCCGGTGACCGCCCAACTCGCCCAGCTGCGCGCCGAGGTGGCGCAGGCCGGCTTCAAGCACGACCGGGACAAGCAGGACGACCTGACCGGCCTGCTCGACCAGGCCACCCAGGACGTCAACGACAAGCAGCCCGCGGACGCCGAGGACTCCCTCAAGGACGCCCAGAAGCTGGTCCGCGACCTCCAGCGCCACAAGGCCGTGGACGCCCCGCTCCTGATCGGCTGGCAGACCCGGCTCACCGCCCTGACCGCCCTGGTGCACGCCCAGGCCGCCCAGCAGGACTAGCGGGCCCAGCAAGGCTCAGTCGCCGCGCTGCTCGCGGTGGCGGGCCCGCTGCACCGCCCTGGTCTTCACCTGCCGGGTCAGCGCCGTCACCCCGGTGGTCAGGAACACCACGGTGTACAGGAGTTGGAGCATCACCACGATCCTGGCCGCCTGCCCGGCCGGGTGGATGTCGCCGTAGCCGACGGTCGCCATGGTGATCACCGTGAAGTACAGCGCGTCGACCTTGGTGACCAGCCCGTCCAGCTCGCCCGGCTCCTTGGACATCGCCAGGTAGGCGGTGGAGAACACCACCAGCGCACCGCACAGCAGGATCAGGATCCGCGGCACCGGGTGCCGGGACTGCCCCAGCACCTGCATCCGCACCTCGCGCAGCACCCCGGCGCCGAGTACGGCCAGCAGCACGCCGAACACCGTCCAGCTGATCCCCGGGTGGTCCGGCCCGAACGAGCCCAGCGGCACCGTGAAGTAGGCGACCAGCAGCAGCACCGGGCCGGCCAGCATGCCGACGTAGATCCGGACGAGGTCCCTCACGCCGCCGCGGCCTTCCCGCCGCCGGGGCGGTCCGCGGGCGGACCGGACGGCGGGACGGACGGCGGGACGGCGGGCGGGCCGGCGGCCGCGTCGGCGGGCGTGTCGAGGAACTCCAGCACGGCCAGCACGCCCAGCAGCACCACCGCGATCCAGAGCACCACCGCACCGGTCGGGTAGCTCCAGGTCAGCAGCACCACGGCGGCGACGGCCACCGCGCCCCAGCCCAGCCACGCCTTCCAGCGGTGCACGAAGCGGCCGACCGGGCCGAGCCGCATGCCGATGCCCTCGGCGGCCCGCCGCACCGCGCCCAGCCCCTCCCGCCACAGGTGCCGCACCCAGCCGGCCCGGCGGCCCGAGCCGGTCAGCCAGGCGGCCAGCGCGACCACCACGCCCAGCGCCAGCAGCATCCGGATCGCGGCCCGCAGGTAGCGCACCAGGGTGTCGTACACCGCCATCGCGGCGGCCTGGTTGACGTCGGCGGGCAGTTTGTCCAGGTAGAGCGCCCGGAACACGCTCAGCCCGATGCCCAGCAGCCCCGCCCCGGCGGCCATCCCGAGCGCCGCCCAGACGGCGGCCCGGCGGTGGCGCACCGCCAGCGCGACGCCGCCGACCGCGCACAGCAGGGCCAGCACCGGCACCCAGAACCCGGCCAGGTCGAGCAGCCGCAGCCCGGTCTGCGCCTTCTGCACCGCGTCCGACTGCACCAGGGTGTAGTCGGTGTGCACCTCCGGGATCTTCGAGGCCAGCCCCAGCCCGTTGGCCACCAGCCGGTCCTTGACCGCCGCGACCACCGGCCCCAGGTCGAGGCTGACGGTGTCGCCCTTGACCTGCACGGCCCCGCCGCCCTGCCCGGTCAGCACCTTGTCGAAGGCGGCGTGCGCGTTGCGCAGCACGCCCGTCCAGACCGTGGCGAAGGCGTCGGACTGGACGAAGCGCAGCACCTGGTCGTGGACGAAGCCGGTCAGCCCGCTGGTCAGCGCCGGGCCGAGCTTGCCCAGCGCGGCGTCCAGCAGCGGCCGGTCGGCGGGGGCGACGTCGTTCAGCAGGTCGGTGATCGGCAGCTGCTGCATCACCGCGGTGGTCACCCGGTCGGTGAGCGCGTTCTGCACCGAGGGGTCGGAGGCCAGCGGCGCCATCGTGGACACGAACCGGTCGGTGTCGGTGACCTGCGACTTGCTCCACGCGGCGACCACGCCGAGCGGGGTCAGCACCGCGGCCAGCACGATCAGCAGCACCGCGAAGAAGGACCGGACCCGGTGGTGCTCCCGGCGGGCCGGCGCCTTCTGCACCTGCTCCAGGAGGGCGATCCGCTCGCGCAGCTCCGCGAGTTCCCGCTCGTCCGACGGGTCCGCCGCCATCCGGTGCCTCCCTGTGATCCGCCGTCAGGTGGATACCAGGAGATACCAGAACAAAACGGTCAGCCACTCGGGCCGGACGACACGCCGGAGCCCCCGGTCCGTCAGGGCGACGGGCCGGGGGCTCCGGTACGGCGGGCGCGGGCGGCCGGGGGCCGCCGGGCGTCAGGCCGTGGTCGACTTGGAGGGCTCGGCGGCCTTGGTCACGTTGGTCGGCTCGACGGCCTGGCGCGGCTGCTCGGCCTGCGAGGCGGCGGTGCCGTTCTGGGCCGCCGCGGGGGCGTCGTCCTCGCGCAGGGCCTTGGTCTCCGCCTTGAGGATGCGCATCGACTTGCCGAGGCCGCGGGCCATCTCGGGCAGCTTCTTCGAGCCGAACAGCAGGACCAGCACCACCACCATGATGACGATGTGCCAGGGCTCAAGACCGTTACGGAACATCCCTGACCACCGGTCCTTTCGTGGAAGTTCTCGCTGTGACGGGGGGCCGGGCGGAATGCCCGACCCGGCCAGTATGCCTGGCCTTGTCGGCGAACGTATACACCCGTCGGCAAACAGCCGCCGAAAAACAGGTGATCCGAGTCATGTGGTCTGTACCACCTGGCGGGGGTCGGGAACGGCCCCGGCGAGCGGCCCGGGGCTCACCCACCCGTGTTCACCAGCACCGACCAGGCCGCCCCGGCCGCGGCCAGCACCACCGCGGCGGTCAGCCCCCGCATCCACCACCGGCTCGCCGGGACGTGCGGAGCGTGTTCCACCGCACTGCGCCGCCGCACCCCGTGCAGGTACAGGCCGACCGCGGCCAGCGCCAACACCCCGCCCAGCGCGGCCAGTCCGGGCAGCCCGTGGACGTACCCGGTGCGCAGCACCAGCAGCGCGTCGGCGGCCAGCACCAGCGCGGTGCGGCTCCACGCCAGCAGGGTCCGCTCCGGCTGCAGGCCCGGGTCCCGCGGGGCGGTGGTCACCGCGACCAGCCGACGATCAGCACCGAGAACACCGCCGCGGCGACCGCCACGCACACCGTCAGCACCAGCATGATCCGGGTCGCCGGCAGCGGGCCGCCCGCCCGCATCGCCCGCTCCACCCGCACCCAGCGGTGGTAGGCGGCCCACCCCAGCCCCGCCCCGCCGGCGGCCAGCAGCACCGAGAGCGTCACCCGCACCGGCACCGGCGCCAGGTCGGGCGCCAGCTGGTCCAGCCCCACCGCCCCGGCGAGCAGCGCCAGCGCCGTCCTGATCCAGGCCAGGAACGTCCGCTCGTTCGCCAGGGTGAACCGGTAGTCCAGCTCCTCCGGCTCCCCGTCGTCCTCCGCCGCCATACGGCGACCCTAGGCCGGGGACGGGACGGGTGCAGCACGGAGGGGCCGCGCCCGAGCGCGGCCCCGCCGACTTACGACTTCCCTGCCGACGAAATACCAGCCTCCGGCGCTACGGCGC
>NZ_JBHUWH010000389.1:0-7486 GCF_042670125.1 Kitasatospora sp. NPDC057198
CCCAGGCGGGTGACGGCTTCCAGGGAGCGGGTGTTGGCGGCGTCGACCCGCCGGCGGACCTCGGTGAAGCCGAGGGTGTCGAAGGCGTGCGCCAGCAGCAGGAGCTTGGCCTCCCGGTTGGCGCCGGTGCGCCACCAGCGGCGGCCGAGCCGGCTGCCGCCGATCTCGATCCGGCCGGTGGCGGTGTCCCAGCCGTGCAGGTTGGTGGTGCCGATCGCGGTGCCGCTCGCACGGTCGAGGACGGCGAGCGGGAGGCGGTGGACGCGGGCGGCGTCGGCGAGCCGGGCGGCGACGATCGCGCGCAGCTCGTCCTCGGTCTGCGGGGTGGGGGCGCCGAGGTGGCGCCAGACCTCCTCGTCGCGGCCGCCGGACGCGAACAGGGCCGGGACGTGGGCGAGTTGGAGCGGTTCGAGCCGCACCCGGCGGCCCTCCAGGACGACGGGTGTCGGCGCGGTCGGCATGGCGTGGAGGCTACCGGACGGGGGCGAACGGCCTTCGGGGGGTGGTGACTGCTTGTCAGTACGGGGCGGCAGCATGTGCCGCATGATGTGGACGACGGACGCGATGCACGTCGCGTACTGCCAGTACTTCCTGTACGGGCCGGAGTTGCCGGACGGCTGGGACGCGCACGCGCTGGACCGGCTGTTCCACGGGAACGGGGTGGCCGCGGGCTGCCCGGACCACCTGACGGTGCTGTGCGGCACGCACACCGGGCTGATCCGGCTGACGGTGGAGAGCTGCGCGGGGCGGCCGCCGGAGCCGGGGCCGCAGTGGGAGAGCGCGGTGGAGCTGTCGCTGTACAGCAGCGGTGAGCTGCGGCTGCGCGCCTGGGACGGGGTGGACGTCGACGGGCCGGGGAACCTGGCGCGCGCCGGGCGCGGCTGGTACCGGGTGCGGGTGCAGACCCGCGGCCGGGACCGCGGGCGGGAGGCCGACACGGCGGCCCGCCCGGTGGAGGAGCACCTGCTGACGGTGTGGCCCGCTCCCCCGGCGGCGGACCTGGTGCTGCGGGTCGGCGACCTGACCGGCCGCCGGCACCACGACCCGCGGCGGCCCGCACCGCAGCCGATCGGGCCCCCGGCGGCGCGCCGGGCGGCGTGAGGAGCGGGTGCGAGGGGCGGGTGCGAGGGACGGCGTGAGGGACGGGTGCGAGGGGTCGGGCGTTCAGAAGTGGTCGGGGCCCGACCAGCTGTACCAGCCGTCACCGAGTCCGGTGTAGTACCCAGCGGACTTGCCCGCGGGAGTGCCGTGCGGGAAGTAGGCGTAGCCGTGCGGGGCGAAGACGCCGGTGCCCGCGACGGTGAACGTGACGCCGCCGCCGACGAGTTCGGTCTGCTCCAGGCGGTAGCCGGCCACCCAGGCGGGTGCGGTGTCGCCGGTGGCGAGGGCGTGTTCGGCGTGGGTGGTGAGGGCGGAGCGGGCGCCGGCCGGGACGTCGTAGTGGACCAGCAGGGCGCCGGTGGCGAGCAGCAGCGGTGCGGCGGCCCAGCGCCAGCAGCAGAACCGGCCGGGGGCGGTGGTGGCGGCGTTCCGGCGGGCCCAGGGGGTCTGGTGCCAGAGCAGCCAGCCGACCGGGAGGGCGAGCAGGGTGAACGTGCCGAGGCCGAGCAGTCCGGGGTCCTCGCCCGGGACGCTCTCGCCCAGCAGGACGGCCGCGACGCCCAGCGCGCAGCAGAGCAGGGCGCTGTTGCCGGGGCGGGCGGGGCGCTTGAGGTGCTTGCGGTGGCGGATCGCCAGGAGTGCGGCCGGCAGGCCGACGATGAGCAGCAGCGGGACGGTGACCGGGGGGAACAGCACGTCCAGGAAGGTCCAGAGGAAGCCGCCGAGGACGAACGCCACCGTCAGGACGTCGTGCGGCACACCGTGCGGCAGGCCCAGCACCAGCGCGAGCAGGGCGGCCAGGGCGAGCGGGGCCCGGTGGCCGGGGCGCCGGGCGAAGCGGCGGAGCGGGAGGACGAACCGCCGCCGCAGGTCGATGATCACACCGCACTGTTTACCGGAGGACCCGGCGCGGGCGGAAGCCCGGCGGCCCGGCGGGCACCGGATAATGGCGGTGCCGTGCGCCGGTCCGGCGGCGGTGCGGAGCGGAACGGGAGAGGCGGCGGGAACGGTGGCGGGAGCGGTGGCCCTGGTGGAGGGAGAGCGCGTCAGGCTGGTCGAGGACCTGGCGCTGGGCGGGGTGTCCGCCGGGGAGGACGGCCCGCTGGTCGGCCTCCTGCTGCTGGGCGCGGGCGTCGAGGGCACCGTGGTCCGGGTCACCGGTGAGCTGCCGCCGCCCGAGGCGGTGCGCGAGTACGAGCGGCTGCGGGCGCTGTTCGAGGACTACGGGCACACCATGCCGGCGGAGAGCCTGCGCCGGCTGGAGGCGCAGCTCGCCGAACTGGAGCCGCACTGGCGGGAGTTCGACGCGCAGGGCCCGCGCAGCTCGGTGCGGGTCCGGTTCGACAACGGCTTCGTGCTGGACGACGCGGACGCGGCGGTGTTCGCCGCCCTGTGAGCGCGGGCGGCCCGGCCGTCAGCCGTGGTTGACGGCGTAGAAGGCGATCGCGGCGGCCGCGCCGACGTTCAGCGAGTCGATGCCGTGCGCCATCGGGATCCGCACCCGCTGGTCGGCGGCGGCCAGCGCCTTCGGGGTCAGGCCGTCGCCCTCGGCGCCGAGCATCAGCGCGGCCTTCGGCAGCAGGTGCGGACGGGCGGCGGTGAAGTCCTCCGCGCCGGAGGGCGTCAGCGCCAGCAGGTCGAACCCGGCGTCCCGGACGGCGCCGAGCGCGTCCGGCCACGGGTCGAGCCGGGCGTACGGGACGGAGAAGACCGCGCCCATCGAGGTCTTGACGGCCCGCCGGTACAGCGGGTCGGCGCAGTCCGGGGAGAGCAGCACCGCGTCCATGCCGAGCGCGGCGGCGGAACGGAAGATCGCGCCGAGGTTGGTGTGGTCGACCAGCCCCTCCAGGACGGCGACCCGGCGGGCCCCCGCGAGCACCTGCGGCGCGGCGGGCAGCGGCTTGCGCTCCATCGAGGCGAGCGCGCCGCGGTGCACGTGGTAGCCGGTGACCCGCTCGGCGAGCGCGGGCTCCACCAGGTGGACGGGGGCGTCCGTCCCCTCGATCACGTCCGCCATCACGCCCAGCCACTTGGCCGTCAGCAGCATCGAGCGCATCCGGTACCCGGCCGCGAGCGCCCGGCGGATCACC
The DNA here is from genome assembly GCF_042670125.1 of Kitasatospora sp. NPDC057198. Lineage (NCBI taxonomy): Bacteria > Bacillati > Actinomycetota > Actinomycetes > Kitasatosporales > Streptomycetaceae > Kitasatospora > Kitasatospora sp. NPDC057198. The sequence goes on from NZ_JBHUWH010000389.1 coordinate 3,192, forward strand.
TTCTCCCCCTCGGCGATGAACAGCCCTTCGGCGGGCTCCCGGCGACGGCGCAGTTCGACGTCGGTCAGGTCGGTGTAGTCGCTCAGCCGGGGGTCGGCGGCGTCGGTGACGGTGAGAGGCTCGGACACCGGACGATTTTCGCACGTCGGGAGGGGAGCAGAGAGCCCCGCCAGGGGCTCGGGGAACGGCGAGCACGGGTCTGCTGACGGTTCACTGCCGGAGCGCGCATCGGCTTCCGGTTCCTGTTACGGCACGCAGCAGCACGGACACTCCGATGGGCTCCGACCGCCAGCAGCATCGACTCGCCGTTCCCCGAGCCCCTGTGGGAACTCTTCCTACGGGTTGAGGACGCCGACCACGTCGCCGATGACGATGACCGCCGGGGGCTTGATCCCCTCCGCCGCGACGGTCTCGCCGATGGTGGCGAGGGTCGCGTCGACGCGGCGCTGGCCGGCGGTGGTGCCCTCCTGGACGACGGCGACGGGGGTGTCCGCGTCGCGGCCGTGGGCGACGAGTTCGGCGGCGATCGCGCCGATCTTGTCGACGGCCATCAGGAGCACCAGGGTGCCGGTCATCCCGGCGACGGCCGCCCAGTTGGTCAGCGAGCGGTCGCCGGGGCCGACGTGGCCGGAGATGACGGTGAACTCGTGGGTCAGGCCGCGGTGGGTGACCGGGATGCCGGCGGCCGCGGGGACGCTGATCGAGGAGGAGATGCCGGGGACGACGGTGACCGGGACGCCCGCCTCGGCGCAGGCGAGCAGTTCCTCGCCGCCGCGGCCGAAGACGTACGGGTCGCCGCCCTTGAGGCGGACCACGAACTTGCCGGCCTTGGCGTGCTCGATCAGGGTCCGGTTGATCGCCTCCTGGGCCATGTAGCGGCCGTAGGGGATCTTGGAGGCGTCGATCACCTCGACGTGCGGGGGCAGCTCGGCGAGCAGTTCGCGCGGGGCGAGGCGGTCGGCGACCACCACGTCGGCGTCGGCGAGCAGGCGGCGGCCGCGGACGGTGATCAGGTCGGGGTCGCCCGGCCCGCCGCCGACCAGGGCGACGCCGGCGTCCCGGGCGCGGTACTGGCGGGCGGCGAGGGAGCCGTCCCGCAGGCCGGCCACGATGGAGTCGCGCAGCGCGGCGGAGTGCCGGGGGTCGCCGGTGAGGACGGCGACGGTGGCGCCGGAGTCGTGGCCGGAGGCGGGCGTCCAGGCGGTGGCGGCGGAGGCGTCGTCGCTGCGGGAGCAGAAGACGCGCAGGCGCTCGGCCTCGGCGGAGACGGCGGTGTTGACGGCCGGGTCGTCGGTGGCGACCAGGGCGTACCAGGTGTCGGCGAGGTCGCCGTCCGCGTACGGGCGCTGGTGCCAGGTGAGTTCGCCGGCGTCGGCCATCGCGGAGACGGCGGGGGTGGTGGCCGGGGATATCAGGTGGATCTCGGCACCGGAGGCGATCAGCGCGGGCAGGCGGCGCTGGGCGACCTGTCCGCCGCCGACGACGACGACCCGGCGGCCGGCGAGCAGCAGCCCGACGGGGTACGGGGTGAGTCCCTGGGTGGACGGGTGGGGCGTGGGCGCGGTCATGAGGGGGAGCTCCTGGGTGGGCGGCGGTGCTGGGGCCGTTCGGCGGGGACGGCCCCACTGGGGGGAGCCCGGTGCCGGCGCGCCCTTGAGCCGGTACGGGTTCGGCGGGGCGGCCGCCCCCTCGCACTGCGGGGGCGGCCGGCGCCGGCGGGTCATGCCTTCTCGGTGACTCCGGCGGAGTCGAAGGTGGCTACATCGTGCATCGCCCGAGCCGCGCTCTGCACCAGCGGGAGGGCCAGCAGGGCACCGGTGCCCTCGCCGAGCCGCAGGTCGAGGTCGATCAGCGGGCGCAGGCCGAGCTTGGCGAGCGCGGTCTGGTGGCCGGGTTCGGCGGAGCGGTGCCCGGCGATGCAGGCGGCCAGCACCTCGGGGGCGATGGCCTTGGCGACCAGGGCGGCCGAGCCGGCGATCACGCCGTCCAGGATCACCGGGATGCGCAGCGAGGCCGCACCGAGCAGGAACCCGGCGATCGCGGCGTGCTCCAGGCCGCCGACGGCCGAGAGCACGCCGATCGGGTCGGCCGGGTCGGGCTTGTGCAGCTCCAGGGCCTGCCGGATCACCTCGACCTTGCGGGCGTGGGTCTCGTCGTCGATGCCGGTGCCGCGGCCGGTGACCTCGGCCGGGTCGGTCTCGGTGAACACCGAGATCAGCGCGGCGGAGGCGGTGGTGTTGGCGATGCCCATGTCGCCGGTGATCAGCACCTTGTTGCCGGCCGCGACCAGGTCGCGGGCGGTCTCGATGCCGACCTCGATCGCGCGCAGCGCCTCGTCCCGGCTCATCGCCGGGCCCTGGGTCATGTCGTCGGTGCCGGGCTTGACCTTGCGCGGCAGCAGGCCGGTGGTGCGGCCCTGCTGGATGGCGTCCGGCAGTTCGGCGGCCACGCCGACGTCCACCACGCACACCTCGGTGCCGACCTGGGCGGCGAAGGCGTTGACCACCGCGCCGCCGGCCAGGAAGTTGCCGACCATCTGCGCGGTGACCTCCTGCGGCCACGGGGTGACGCCCTGGGCGTGCACGCCGTGGTCACCCGCGAAGATCGCCACGCAGCCGGGCTCCGGGACCGGCGGCGGGCACTGCCGGGCCAGGCCGGACAGCTGGGCCGCGATCAGCTCCAGCACGCCGAGCGAACCGGCGGGCTTGGTCATCCGCTTCTGCCGGTCCCACGCCTCGCCGAGCGCCTTGGCGTCCAGCGGGCGGATGCCGCGCAGGGTGTCGGACAGCAGGTCGTGCGGCTCCTCGCCGGGCAGCGCGCGGTTGCCGTACTGCTCCTCGTGCACCACCCAGGACAGCGGGCGCTTCTTCGCCCAGCCCTGCTGCTGAAGCTCCGGCTCGTCCGGGAACGCGTCCACGTAGCCGACGCACAGGTAGGCGACGACCTCCAGGTGCTCGGGCAGGCCGAGCTCGCGGACGAGTTCCTCCTCGTCGAAGAAGCTCACCCAGCCGACGCCCAGGCCCTCGGCGCGGGCCGCCAGCCACAGGTTCTCCACCGCCAGCGCGGCCGAGTACGGGGCCATCTGCGGCTGGGTGTGCCGGCCCAGGGTGTGCCGGCCGCCGCGGGTGCGGTCGGCGGTCACCACGATGTTGACCGGCGTCTCCAGGATCGCCTCGATCTTGATTTCCTTGAACTGCTTCGCCCGGCCCTTGGGCAGCGAGTCCGCGTACGCCTCGCGCTGGCGCTCCGCGAGTTCGTGCATCTTCCGGCGGGTCTTCGCGGAGCGGATCACCACGAAGTCCCACGGCTGCGAGTAGCCGACGCTCGGCGCGGTGTGCGCCGCCTCCAGCACCCGGATCAGCACCTCGTGCGGGATCGCGTCCGGCCGGAAGCCGTTGCGGACGTCGCGCCGCTCCCGGATCACCTGGTGGACGGCCTCCCGCCCGGCCTCGTCGTAGCCCGGGGCGGCGGGCGGACGCTCCTCCTCCGCGACGGCCTCGGCTTCGGCTTCGGCTTCGGCTTCGGGAGCGGCTTCGGCTTCGGCTTCGGGGGCGGACTCGGTTTCGACGGGGGTTTCGGCCTCGGCCTCGGCCTCGGCTGCGGCGGCGGTTTCGGCCTCGGCTGCGGGCTCGGGAACGGCTGCGGGCTCGACCGCCTCGGCTTCGGCAGCGGCCTCGGGCTGCTCGGCCGACTCGGACTCGGTCTCGGGCTGCGACTCCGACTCCGGCTCCGGCTCCGGCTGCGGCTCCGGCTCCGATGCGGCGACCGGCTCGACGGGCGCGGGCTCCTCCGCCGGGGTCTGCTCGACCGGCTCGGCCGGCTCGGCCGGTTCGGCCGGTTCGGCCGGGGGCTGCTCGGCGGAGACCTCGGCGGCCGGGGCCTCGGGCTCCAGCAGCGGCAGACCGGCGGGGGCGGCGAGGAACGCGGAGATGCGCCGGTGCGCACCCCGGCCGGACGGCTTCGCGGCCGCGTCGGGGATCGGCTCCGCGGCGGCCTCGCCACTGACCGTCTCCGCGTTCACGGCCTCGGGCTGCACGCCCCCGGTCTCGGTCTCGGTCTCGGCGGGCACGGGCTGGGCCTGGTCCTGCTCCTGGGCCTCGGCCTGGACGGCGGGCGCCTCGGCCGGGACCTCCACGGGCGCGGGCTGCTCGGCCGACGGTGCGTCAACTGCCGCGGCGGCCTCGGGCTGCGGCTCCGCCGGTGCGGCGGCGGCCTGCTGCTCGACCGGCTCGACGAACACCGGGGCCAGGGTCGCGGCGGGCGCGCCCTCGACGGCCACGGGCGCGGGCTGCGGC
>NZ_JBHUWH010000390.1:0-7477 GCF_042670125.1 Kitasatospora sp. NPDC057198
GGCCTGGACGGGTGCGGCGGCGCTGGCGGCCGGGCTCGGCCTCGGCCTGGTGTACACGGCGCAGCACGGCCCGGCCCCGCGTCCGGCGGTGACGGCCACGCCCGCGCCCGGGGGCTAACCCAGCAGGACGACGGCCAGTCGGCGCGGGCCGTGCACGCCCTTGACCCGGATCATCTCGATGTCGGCGGTGGCGGACGGCCCGCTGACGAAGGTGAGCGGCCGGGCCGGGTCGAGCCGGCCGAGGGCTTCGGGCATCGAGGACACCACCCGGCGGGCTTCGACCACGCAGACGTGCAGGTCGGGCAGCAGGGTCGCGGCGCGGCGCCCCTGGGCGGGCCCGCCGTCGAGGACGAGCGTGCCGGAGTCGGCGACGGCGGCCGCGCAGCCGGTCAGGACGGCGTCGGTGGCGTCGAGTTCGGCCTTGCCGAGCGGCGGGCGGTCGACCCGCACCGGCCCGTCCCAGCCGGTGGTCCAGTCGGCGGGCAGTCCGTCGGGGACGACCAGGCTGCGGGCGCCCTCGTCGGCCAGTACCCGGGCGACGGCGGGTGCGGGGGCCGGGGCGCGCAGCACGCGGGCGCCGTACTCCTCGAGCCGTTCGGTGAACAGCGCGAGCACCGCCTCCCGGTCGCCGGGGTCGAGGCCGGGGGCGTGCCGGAGGTAGTGGCGGGGCGGTTCGGGGGCGGGCGGGACGGCGGCGGCGCGGATCCGGCGGAGGATCTCCTCCCGGGCGGTGCTGGTCATGCCTGGCCTCCTTCGTTGCGCTTCCACCAGCTGCGGAAGGACTCCTTGGGGACGTCGGGCAGCGCCCGGTTGTCGGTCCAGCCGGGGACGGGGGTGCGGGCGGGCAGCAGCGGCCCGACCAGTCCGGCGGCCTTGACAGCGGTCTTCCAGGCCGCCGGGCGGGCCATCACGGCACCGACGGTGTTCAGCGCGGCCCGTTCGACGGGGTGCTTCCCGCCGTCGGCGACCTGGGCGCGCAGGTCGAGCAGCACGTCGGTGAAGCGGATCCGGACGGGGCAGACCTCGTTGCAGGCGCCGCACAGCGTGGAGGCGTAGGGCAGCGAGGCGGTCTGCGGGTCGTCGGTGCCCTTGAGCAGCGGGTTGAGGATCGCGCCGATCGGCCCGGGGTAGACGGAGCCGTAGGCGTGGCCGCCGGTGCGCTCGTAGACGGGGCAGGTGTTCATGCAGGCGCCGCAGCGGATGCAGCGCAGGGCCTGGCGGCCGACGGGGTCGGCGAGGGCGCGGGTGCGGCCGTTGTCGACCAGGACGAGGTGGAATTCGCGCGGGCCGTCGCCGTCGACGGTGCCGGTCCAGGTGCTGGTGTAGGGGGCCATCCGCTCTCCGGTGGCGTTGCGGGCCAGCAGTTGCAGGAAGACTTCGAGATCCTGCCAGCCGGGGACGGTCTTCTCGATGCCGACGACGGAGATCAGGGTGTCGGGGAGGGTGAGGCACATCCGGCCGTTGCCCTCGGACTCGACGACGACCAGGGTGCCGGTCTCGGCGACCATGAAGTTGGCGCCGGAGACGGCGACCCTGGCGCCGAGGAACTTCTCCCGCAGGTGCAGCCGGGCGGCCTCGGCGAGTTCGGCGGGGTCGTCGGTGAGCCCTTCGGGGGCGGGGCGGCCGTGCCGGCCCATCTCGCGGGCGAAGATGTCGCGGATCTCGGCGCGGTTGCGGTGCAGCGCGGGGACGACGACGTGCGAGGGCAGGTCGTCGCCGAGCTGGACGATGGTGGCGGCGAGGTCGGTCTCGCGGGCGCTGATCCCGGCGGCCTCGAGGGCGGCGTCCAGGCCGATCTCCTCGGTGAGCATCGACTTGACCTTGACGATCTCGCGCTCGCCGGTGGCCCGGACCAGGTCGGTGACGATCCGGTTGGCCTCGGCGGCGTCCCGGGCCCAGTGGACGGTGCCGCCGGCCGCGGTGACCTTCTCCTCGACCTGGAGCAGGTAGCCCTCCAGTCCGGCCAGCACCCGGTCCTTGATCGCGGCGGCGCTGTCGCGCAGCTGCTCCCAGTCGGGGCGTTCGGCGGCGAGCACGGCCCGCTTGCCGCGGATGGTGTGGGTGGCGCGGCGCACGTTCTCGCGCAACTGCCGGTTGCCGACCTCGCGTTCGGCGGCCGCAGGGAACGCGGGCCAGCCCAGGAACGACCTTGTCATCGGACGGCCTCCACGACGGGGACGCCGGGCAGCGGCCCGTCCTGTTCGGTGCGGGCGAGGATCTCGGCGAGGTGCAGGGTGCGCACCGGCCGGCCGTCCCTGGTGAGCCGGCCGCCGATGTTCATCAGGCAGGAGTTGTCGACGGCGGCCAGTACGGACGCCCCGGTCTCCAGGACGTGCCGGGCCTTGTCGCCGTTCATCGCGCCGGAGACGGCCGGGTTCTTCACCGCGAAGGTGCCACCGAAGCCGCAGCACTCCTCGGCGGCGGGCAGTTCGACGTAGTCGATGCCCCGGACGGCGCGCAGCAGCCGGTGCGGCCGCTCCCCCAGCCCGGTGGCCCGCAGGCTGTGGCAGGTGGGGTGGTAGGTGACCCGGTGCGGGAAGTACGCCCCGACCTCCTCGGCGCCCAGCCGGTCGGTCAGGTACTCGGTCAACTCGACGACCCTGGGCGCGAGTTCGGCCACCGCACGGGCCAGCCCCGGGTCGCCCGCGGCTTCCGCGGCGAGCGGGTACGCCTCGGCGGGCATCCCGGCGCAGGACGCGGACGGGACGACGATCTCCTCGTACCCGTCGAAGGTGTCCACGAAGTGCCGGGCGAGCTTCGCGGTCTCCTTGCGGTAGCCGGTGTTGAAGTGCATCTGGCCGCAGCAGCTCTGGGCGGCCGGGAAGTCGACCTCGACGCCGAGGCGGCGCAGCAGGGTGACGGTGGCCCGGCCGGTGCCGGGGAAGAGGGTGTCGTTCAGGCAGGTGACGAACAGGGCGGTGCGGGAGCGCGGGGGGTTCGGGGGCATGCCCGCATCATAGATGCAAGCTTAGATGCAAGACAGGAGGCGTGACAGAATGTCCGGGTGACGACCGAAGCCCTCCCCACCGCCGACCGGGCCTACCAGCACGTCCGCACCCGCCTGCTGGACGGCACCTGGCCCGGCGGCACGCTGCTCTCCGAAGGCACCGTCGCCACCGAGCTGGGCATCTCCCGCACGCCCGTCCGGGAGGCGTTCCTGCGCCTGCAGTCCGAGGGCTTCCTGCGCCTCTACCCCAAGCGCGGCGCCCAGGTCGTCCCGATCGCCCCGGGCGAGGCCCGCGACGTCCTCGCCGCCCGGGTCCTGTTCGAGCACGCCGCCCTCGACACCCTCGCCGCCCGCGGCCCCGAAGCCCTGACGGCCGCCGCCGCGAGCCTGCTGGCCGCCTGCGAGCACCGCGACCCGCACCCCGTCGAGGCCGGCCGCCACTTCCACCTCACCCTGCTGCGGGCCGCCGGCAATCCCGTCCTGACCTCCCTCTACGAGAGCCTCTGGGACCGGCAGGTACGCGTCTCGGCCGCCGCCACCGCGACCGCCCCCCACGCCGAGCAGGACCACGCCGAACACCTCGCCCTGGCCCGCGCCCTCGCCGTCCCCGACCCCGCCCTGGCCCGCGAACTGGTCACCGCCCACGCCGAGTCCCTGCTGGCGCGGATCACTTGAAGGCAGGCGCAGGGGAACGAACCAGGGGCTCGGGGAACGGCGAGCCCCGGTCTGCTGACGGTTCACTGCCGGAGCGCGCATCGGCTTTTGGTTCTGTCACTACGACGCAGCAGCACGAACCTCCGATGGGCTCCGACCGTCAGCAGCACGGACTCGCCGTTCCCCGAGCCCCTGTTGTGGATCCCGCCGTTCTTACCGAGCCCCTGTCGGGACTCCCTGGCGGCGCTCTCCCTTGCTTCTACCGGCCGCGCAGCTCCCGGTAGCGGTCGACCAGGTTGGCGGTCGAGGCGTCCAGCGCTTCGGTGCCCTCGCCGGTGAGCAGCACCGGCTCGATCTTCTTGGCGAGCACCTTGCCGAGCTCGACGCCCCACTGGTCGAAGGAGTCGATGTTCCAGACCGCGCCCTGGACGAACACCTTGTGCTCGTAGAGGGCGATCAGCTGGCCGAGGACGTGCGGGGTCAGCTCGGTGGCCAGGATGGTCGTGGTGGGGTGGTTGCCGCGGAAGGTCTTGTGCGGGACGAGTTCGGCGGGCACGCCCTCCGCGGCGACCTCCTCGGCGGTCTTGCCGAAGGCGAGCGCCTGGGTCTGGGCGAAGAAGTTGGCCATCAGCAGGTCGTGCTGGGCGACCAGGGCGGGCTGCAGGTCGGCGACCGGCTTCGCGAAGCCGAGGAAGTCGGCGGGGATCAGCTTGGTGCCCTGGTGCAGCAGCTGGTAGTAGGCGTGCTGGCCGTTGGTGCCGGGGGTGCCCCACACGACGGGGCCGGTCTGCCAGTCGACGGGGTTGCCGTCGCGGTCGACGGACTTGCCGTTGGACTCCATGTCGAGCTGCTGGAGGTACGCGGTGAACTTCGACAGGTAGTGCGAGTACGGGAGGACCGCGTGCGCCTGGGCGTCGAAGAACGCGCCGTACCAGACGCCGAGCAGGCCGAGCAGCAGCGGCACGTTCTCCTCGGCGGGGGCGGTGCGGAAGTGCTCGTCGACCAGGTGGAAGCCGGCCAGCATCTCCTGGAAGCGCTCGGCGCCGATCGCGATCATCAGCGAGAGGCCGATCGCCGAGTCGTAGGAGTAGCGGCCGCCCACCCAGTCCCAGAACTCGAACATGTTGGCGGTGTCGATGCCGAAGTCGGCGACGCCCTGCGCGTTGGTGGACAGCGCCACGAAGTGCTTGGCGACGGCCTCGTCCCCGGCGCCGAGCTGCTCCAGCAGCCAGCCGCGGGCGACGACCGCGTTGGTGACGGTCTCGATGGTGGTGAAGGTCTTGGAGGCGACGATGAACAGCGTCTCGGCGGCGTCCAGGTCGCGGACGGCCTCGTGCAGGTCGGCGCCGTCGACGTTGGAGACGAAACGGACCGTCAGGTCGCGGTCGGTGTAGGAGCGCAGCACCTCGTAGGCCATCGCGGGGCCGAGGTCGGAGCCTCCGATGCCGATGTTGACGATGTTGCGGATCCGCTTGCCGGTGTGGCCGGTCCAGGCGCCGGAGCGGATCCGCTCGGAGAAGGCGGCCATCCTGTCGAGGACGGCGTGCACGGCGGGCACCACGTTCTCGCCGTCGACCTCGATCACGGCGCCGCGCGGGGCGCGCAGCGCGGTGTGCAGGACGGCCCGGTCCTCGGTGGTGTTGATCTTCTCGCCGCGGAACATGGCGTCGCGCAGTTCGGCGACGCCGGTGGCGGCGGCGAGTTCGCGCAGCAGTTCCAGGGTGCGGTCGGTGACCAGGTGCTTCGAGTAGTCGACGAAGAGGTCGCCGACCCGCAGGGTGTAGCGCGTGCCGCGGTCGGGGTCGGCGGCGAACAGCCCGCGCAGGTGCTGCTCGCCCAGCTCGGCCCGGTGCTTCCCCAGCGCGGCCCACTGCGGGGTGCGGTCCAACGGGGTCCGGCCGTTGGCGGGGGTGTCCGACATCGGTTGCTCCTAGCGTCATACGGGGTGCGGGTACCGGCTGGTCCCGGCGGGAGGGTTGCGCCGGTCCGGCGGGCACGCGTGCGTGTGCCGGCTCCGTCGACGGCCTTGCCCGCCCCCAACCCTATGCCCTGGGGGCGGCGGGCCGGTGGTCCACCACGGGTGGTCGACGGGACGTCACTTCCGCGCCGACTGGAGGTCGAGCGCGCGCAGCACCCGGTCGGCGACCTCGGGGTCGGCGCCGGCCTCGCCGCGGGCGGTCAGGACCTCGCGGCGGGAGGCGGCGATCATCTCCTGCTCGACGGCGAACGCCTGCCGCCACTGCTTGCCGCGGCGCTTGGCCTCCAGCGCCTCCTCCTCCTCGTACTTCTCCGGGCAGAGCCGGGCGAGGCGGTCGTGCTGGCGCTCGCGCAGCCGCTCGGTGATCTCGGGCGGGAGCTGGTCCTCCTCCTCCAGTTCGGCGAGCCGGTGCAGTCCGGCCTTGGCGGCGCGCCACCACAGCTCCCGGACGGCCCGCTCGTGCTCGTCGTGGGCGTCGTCCAGGCCCAGCAGCTTGACCACGTACGGCAGGGTGAGGCCCTGGACGACCAGGGTGAACAGCACGACGCTGAAGGCGATGAAGACGATCTCGCTGCGGGCCGGGAACGGCAGCCCGTCGTGCAGGGCGAGCGGGATACCGAGCGCGAGGGCGACGGTGGCCACGCCACGCATGCCGGACCACCACAGGACGACGGTCTCCCGCCAGCTGATCGGGGTGTCCTCCTCGCCGTGGGTGACCCGCCGGGAGAGCCAGGCCGCGGGCAGCAGCCACAGCAGGCGCAGCAGGACGACCACGGCGAGGACGATCGCGGTGTCGCCGATCATGGTGTGCCAGGTGTCCTTGACGTCCTGGACGACGGTGGACAGCTCCAGGCCGATCAGGCCGAAGGCGACGCCGGTGATCAGGGTCTCGACGATCTCCCAGAACGCGTTGCCGACCAGCCGGTAGGAGACCTCGTCGGCGTCGGAGGCCCGGTCGGCGAGGTAGAGCGCGCAGACCACGACGGCCAGCACGCCGGAGCCGTGCGCCTCCTCGGCCAGCACGTAGGCGGCGAACGGGACGAGCAGGTTGAGCGCGACCTGCTGGGTCGGGTCGTCCAGGAACCCGGCGATCCTGGCGTTCAGCCAGCCCAGCCCGATGCCGACCGCGACCGCGACCACGGCGGAGAGCAGGAAGCGCTCCACCGCCCGGCCCACCGACAGGTCGCCGTCGACGACGGCCTCGACGGCCAGCGAGTAGATGACGATCGCGGTGACGTCGTTGAACAGGCCCTCGCTCTCCAGCACCGCGGTCAGCCGGCGGGGCAGCCCGACCTCGCCGGCCACCGCGACGGCGGCCACCGGGTCGGGCGGGGAGACCAGCGCGCCGAGCGCGACGGCGGCGGCCAGCGGTGCGGCGGGCACCAGCCAGCTGAACACGCCGGCCACCGCGGTGGTGGTGACCACCACCAGGGCGACGGCCAGCAGCAGGATGGAGCGGATGTTGGCCTTGAAGTAGCGCACCGAGGAGCGCCGGGCCACCGCGAAGATCAGCGGGGGCAGCACCAGCGGCAGGATGAACTCGGGATTGATCTGCACGTTGGGGATCTGCGGGACGACCGCGAAGACCAGCCCGACCATGGTCATCAGCACCGGCTGCGGGATCCCGCTCCGGCGGGCCAGCGGCATCGTCACCACCGAGGCGAGCAGGACCAGGAAGAGCAGGGTCAGCTGGCCCACGGTGGTTCCTCTCGGCAGGTGCGGGGTGCGCCGGCTTCAGCATACGTCCGCGCCCCGGCCGGGCCGATTGTGTGTTTCAGGCGCTGACCAGGTAATGTTCTCTCCGTCAGCAGGCGCCGCTAGCTCAGTTGGTTAGAGCAGCTGACTCTTAATCAGCGGGTCCGGGGTTCGAGTCCCTGGCGGCGCACAGACGGTCGAGA
>NZ_JBHUWH010000391.1:0-7476 GCF_042670125.1 Kitasatospora sp. NPDC057198
GCAGGACGAAGGTCCGGGCGTGCGAGTCGCCCTCGGCGACCCGCGGCCAGTCCAGCGCGGCGAGCGCCGCGGAGGCCGCGGCGTGCGGTTCGCCGTGCACCAGCACCTCGGCGTGCTGCTCGCCCCCGCCGGCGCCGAACGACACCTGGACGCCGACGAGTTGGTCCCGGCCGAGATCCCCGCCCAGGGCGGGTGCGAGCGCGGGCAGCACCGGGTTGCGCACCAGCCAGTCCTGCACGTCGTGGAAGCGCTTGCCGGTGCCCCAGCCGACCACGCCGCCGTGGACGGCGTGCCAGCCGGGCAGGCCGTCCGGGTCGGAGGGGTCCAGGTGGCCGGCGAACCGGCCGTTGTGGGCGACGAGTTCGATCAGCGCGGCGCCCGCGGTGGACGCCCACACCTCGACGCCCCGGCGCACCGGGTCCTGATCGGCGTCACCGCCGTCGGGCAGGGTGAGCCGGTCCGGGACGGCGGTCTCCGGCCGGCCCCGGTCGACCAGGAAGACCAGGTCGATCCGGTCCGGGTCGCCGTCCGGCGCCGCGGCCGTCCGCACCGCCAACTCGCCCGGCCCGCGCACCTCTTCGCCCTCGACCTGCCACTGTTCGCCGTGCAGCGCGGACAGTTCGTCCGCCACCGCACCCAACACCACCTGCGCGGAAGGCCGTTCCGCACTCCTGCCGGGCGCACCCGGACCGGTGCCGGACCGGCCGCGCCACCATGATCCCCATGCCATGGCGCACACCGTAACGTCGTGGGGGTTCGTCCACAATGTGCCCGCACGGGGCTCGGACAGGTGGTCGACGGCGTCCGCTATGTGTATCGTCGCACTGCGCGATCAGAGACTTACCGCGGGCAGCAGCTGGGGGCGGCAATGGCGGTGGAACTTCCGGGGGGGCTCAGCCACCTCATCGGTCTGCTCGGGGTCCGTTTCCCGGGCGCCAACGAGGACGAACTCAACCAACTGGCCGACCAGCTCGAGAAGTTCGCAGGTTCGCTGGACAGCGCCCAGATGACGGCGGACAAGGCGCTCGCCCTGCTGCACGAGGTCTACCAGGGTGATTCGGCGGACCGGCTCTCCGAGCTGTGGAGCACCATCACCAAGTACTCCAAGACGGTCACCGAGATCTGCCACACGGTGGCCAAGGTGCTGCGCGCCGCGGCCGTGGTGGTCGAGCTGGCCAAGACCCAGTCGATCACCCAGCTCTTCTCCATCCAGGCCCAGTTGGCGGCGGCCTCGTCCACCGGCCCGTGGAGCGCGGCGGCGGTGCTGCGGATGGGCCGCGAGATCATGAACCAGCTGCTGGAGGCGGCGGTCGGCAAGCTCGCGCAGACCATCACCCGGCCGATCGAGGACATGATCGTGAAGGCCGCGCAGAAGATCGCGCCCACCCCGGCCAACAACTCCAACAGCCAGGGCTTCTCCATCGACCTCGCCCAGCTCGCCGAGTGCGCGGCCGGCCTGCGCCGGGACGCGGACGACATCGAGACGAACGGCACCAACTTCAAGCGGATCGTGCAGAGCCTGAAGATGGGCGATTCCGGCGACAAGTTCGGCAAGTTGGTGATCGAGGCGGCCGAGAAGGTGCTGCAGACCATCGCCGAGGACGTCCTCAAGCGGATCCTCGCCTCGTTCCGCGACACCGCCGACAAGATGGACAAGATGGCGGGCAACCTGAACGAGAACGAGGAGAGCAACAGCACCGTCCTGAACAGCCTCACCTCCTTCGCCTCCAGCCCGCTCAGCCCGAACGCGACCCCCGCCGGCACGTCCTCCGGGCTGAACTCCCCGCGCCTGGGCGGCGGGGACGCCGGACTCGCCGCGTTCGCCTCGCTGATGCCCAAGCTCGGCCCGATCGGTTCCGGCGGCGCCGGCGGCGGCAGGGGCAGCGGCACCAACACCCTCGGCCTCAAGGAGCCGGTCCTGCCGGGCAGTTCGCACGGCGGCGGTTCCGGCTCGGGTTCGGGCTCCGGTTCGGGCTCGGGCTCCGGCTCCGCGAGCGGCGGCGCCGGTGTCCACGGCGGCGGCTTCTCGACCCGGCTCGCCGTGCCGGGCAGCGGCTCCGGCAGCCCCCGGAGCAGCACCCGCCTGGAGACCCAGACGTCCGCCGAGGGGTCCGCCGCCTCCGGCTCCGCGGGCAGCGCCTCGCCCTCCACCACCACCAACTCGGTGAACCGCGCCGCGCCGCCCGGCATGATGGGCGCGATGGCGATGGGCCACGGCGGCTACGGCCCGGTCGGCGGCTCGGCCATCCGCGGCGGCCAGCGCCGCGGCGGCGGCAACCGCGTCACCGCCGAGGACCCGAACGCCGCCGCCCACCCCGACGGCATCATCACCGACGACCTCGGCGCCGCCATGTACCCGCCGTCCCTCCAGCTGGGCCGGGTCTCCCCCGAACGCAAGCCCACCTCCGAGCACGACGACCGCTACGACGACGACTTCGAGCTCGACCTCGACGGCGTCGAGGAGATGGACGGCATCAACGGCTTCGAGGCCGCGGAGTAACCCCGTCCGCCGGGCCCGGGATCCACCCACCGACCGTGCCCACTCTGTGAATTGACCGTGAACCGTAAACTTTTCCCGGTGGTGGTATGGACCACGAACGAAACAGGTGGCTAGGGTCGTAGCGGTCCGCGTTCGCGGCCGTTTGGACACCTGCGACGGGACGTGACCGTGGCCGACACTCTGCTGGCCTCCGCCTACGAGGCCGAGCGACTGGACGCCACCGCCGCCTGGGTCTCCCGGCACCGGCCGCCCGGCAGCGGCGCACTGGCCGAACTCGGCGCCGGCGAAGGCGCGTTGACCGGGCGCCTGCTGCGGGCCGGCTACACCGTGCACGCCGCCGAACCGGACCCGGCCCTGCGGGCCCGCCTGTGGAACCGGCTGCGCGGCCGGGCCCGGCTGCGCCTGAGCGGAGCCGACCTCGCCGCCCCGCCCCCCGTCCGCCGCCGCTTCGGCGCGGTCCTGCTGATCGACACCCTGCACGCGGGCCAGGACCTCGAACTGCTGCACGCCCTCCCCACCGACCTGCTGTTCGTCGCACTGCCCCCCTCCGCCCTGGACGGACGGCTGCGCCCCTGGCTGTCCACCCAACAGGGCTGGCTCCTGGTCGAGGAGATCGACCTGGCCGCCCCGCTCCCCACCCACCACACCCTCGCCCCCGGCAGCCGCGGCGTCCTCCTGCGCCGCTCCGGCTGACCGCCCACCCCCGCCCCACCCCTCAGGGCAACCGGGCGAGCTGCTCCGCCATCGCCAGCCGCCCGGCCTCCAACCCCGCCCGCAGCAACACCGCGTCCCGGGCCAACCGCCCCACCCGCGGAGCGTCCGGCCCCGGACGGACGGAAAGCACCGCGGGGCCGCCACCGGACTCCTCGAGGTCGTGCCGGCCGAGCAGTTCCTCATCGGCCAGCAACCGCCCCGCCCGCCCCAGGTAGGAATCGCGCAGCGGCGCCGGATAGCGGCGCAGCACCGTCCGGGCCACCAGCAGGGAGCCGCGCGAGGGCCCGGCCGCCGGGCCCGCCGGGGCGGGGAGCGGGCCGCGCGAGCGCAGCACCAGGACGTGCGTGGCGCCCTGGGCGAGCGCGGTGCGGAACGGGACGGACTCGGCGAGCCCGGCGTCGTAGTAGCGGCTGCCGGCGATCTCGACGGGCGGCCCGGCGAGCAGCGGGAGGGCGGCGCTGGCGCGCAGGGCCAGGCGCAGCCGGGCGGGGTCGGTGAGCAGCGGATGGAGGTCGGTGGAGGCGCCGGTGCCGGTGTGGGTGGCGAGCGGGTGCAGGGTGGTCGGGTTGGCGAGGATGGCGTCGAAGTCCATCCGGGCCACGTGCGCGTAGAGGTGCTCGACCAGGTGGTGCAGGTCGACGACGGGGCGGCCGCGCAGCGGGTTCCCGGGGCGGACCATGGCCCTGGCGTACTCGGGGTCGGCCCAGCCGGCCAGCTGTCCGGCGTCACCGCTGAGCAGCCAGGCGCCGGTGAGGGCCCCGGCCGAGGCGCCGTAGACGGCGTCGAACGCGCCGGTGAGCCCGGCCTCGTGGAGGGCGAGCGCCATGCCGCCGGAGATGATGCCGCGCATGCCGCCGCCCTCGACGGCGAGGGCGATCCGCAGGCCGTCGGTGCGCTCGCCGGGCCGGCTGCCGGTGCGCCGCCGTTCGGCGAGGGCGGCCAGGACCCGCTGCCGCGAGCCCCGCACCTCGAACTCCTGCTGCTCCACACCCTGCTCCCGTGCTCGTCCCTCGGCCCCCTCCCGGTCCCCCGACCCCCTCGCCGCCCCTCCACCTTCGCCCGGTCCGCGCGCCCCCGGGGGCGGGCCCGCACGTCCGGAACGCCCAGAAGTGTCGCACACGAACCCGGCGCCCCGGGCGCCGCAGCACTGATCTTCCGCCGTACGCCCACGGCGTCACCCTCCGTCACGCTAGCGTGACGCCATGTCCATACGCGGAACGTCCTCCTACACCGACTGCACCGATCACACCGATCACGCCGACCGCACCACCCGCACCGTCCGCACCGACCGCACCGACGCCGCCGCCCTGCCCGAACCCGTCGCCCGAGCCGTCGAACTGGCCACCCGCCTCGGCTTCGCCCAGTCCTGCCGCCCGGAGCACGGGCGCCTGCTGCAAGCCCTCGCGGCGGGCCCGGCCGGGCGGATCGGCGAGACCGGCACCGGCTGCGGTGTCGGCCTGGGCTGGCTGATCGCCGGCCGCCGCCCGGGCGTACGGCTGGTGAGCGTCGAACGGGAAGTCGAACTCGTGCACGCGGTACGGGAGTTGTTCGCCGACGTACCCGACCTGGAGGTGCTGCACGGCGACTGGACCGCGATCCACCGGCACGGCCCGTTCGACCTGCTGGTCCTGGACGGCGGCGGCAACGGCAAGCAGACCGCGGCGGCCGACCCGCTGCGCCTGCTCACCCCCGGCGGCACCCTGGTGGTCGACGACCTCACCCCCCTCACCGCCTGGCCCCCCACCTACCGCGGCGCCCCCGACACCGGCCGCACCGTCTGGTACGACCACCCGGCCCTGCTCACCACCGAGATCCGCCTCGCCCCCGACCTGTCCACCCTGCTCGCCACCCGCCGCCCCTGACCGCCCCGCCCCTCCCCGCCCCTGCACCGCCCCGGTCTGCGACTACGCCCTGACGACCGAGCCCCTCACCGACCCCCGACCCGCCTCCGCCGGCCGGCGGGGCCGCCAGGGCCGGGGCGGCGTCGGCGCCACCCGCTTCGGCCCCGAGGCCGTGCTCGACCTCCTCGCTCCCGCCCTCCGCCCTCCGCCCTCAGCGCTCGCGGCCGCGCGGTTTCAGCGGTACGGGCGGCAGTTGCGGTGCCCGCAGCCGGTCGCCGTCATAGCCGTGCACCTCGCCGAAGCGGGTGCCGGTCTCCCAGTCGGCGCGGGCCTGGGCGATCTCCTCGTGCGAGCGGCCGATGAAGTTCCACCACATGACGATGCGTTCCTCGAAGGGTTCGCCGCCCAGGAGGAGCAGGGCGGCGTCGGTGCGGGCGCGCAGCGGGAGTTCGCGGCGGCCGCAGCCGAGGTAGAGGAGGGAGCCGGGTTCGACGGGGACGCCGTCGACGTCGACGGTGCCGGTCATGGCGAGGACGGCGTACTCGAAGTCCGGGTCGAGGGGGAGGCGGTGGGCGGCGCCCTCGCGGAGGGTGAGGTCCGCGCCGGTGAGGGCGGTGTGGGTGGTGCCCGGCGAGGTGGCGCCGTCGAGGGTGCCGAGGATGAGGTGGGCGTGCAGGCCGTCGGCGGTGACGACGGGGAGTTCGGGGTGGTGTTCGAAGGCGGGGGCGGTGTGCCGGTGGGTGTCGGGGAGGGCGACCCAGAGCTGGGCGCCGTGCAGCAGGGGGGCGTGTTCGCGCGGGGACTCCTCGGAGTGCGCGATGGCCCGGCCGGAGGTCATCAGGCCGAGTTCGCGGGGACGGACGGTCTGCAGGCTGCCGAGGCTGTCCCGGTGCAGGACGCTGCCCTCGTGCAGCCAACTGACGGTCTGCAGGCCCGTGTGGGGGTGCGGCGGGACCTGCATGCCGGGCTCGTCGGCGATGTCGTCGGGGCCGTAGTGGTCGACGAAGCACCAGGCGCCGACCATCCGGCGGCCGAGGTTGGGCAGCAGCCGCCGGACGACGGTGGATTCGCCGAGCGGGACGTGGCGCCCGGTCAGCAGGTCCTTGACGGGGCCGGTGGCGGCCTGGCGTCCGCAGACGGCCGGGGCGGGTTTCCGGTCGAGGTTGCTCATGGCCGCCAGTATCGGCCGGACCGGCCGCCGTCCCGGGGCGACGGGCCGAACCCCCGGAACGGAGAGACCGGAACGGAGAGTCGGTACGGAGACCCGCGGGGGCTCAGCCCGCGCCGAGTTCCGCCATCGCCTGCGGCATGACGCGCCGCCAGAAGCCGCCGGTGTGCTCGCCGCGCGGGAAGGACGCCCGTACGCCGGGCACGGCGGCCAGGCGGCGGCCGGCGGGGCAGAAGGGGTCCTCGGTGCCGCACCAGAGCGCGATCCGGCCGCCACCGCCACCACTACCACCACCGCCCCCAATGGCGTCGGTGTGCAGCAGCGGTTCGTGCTCGCGCCAGTCGGCCTCGTCGCGGTAGGCGTCGACGGTGCGGGCGTCGTTCCACGTACGGAACAGCGCGGGGCTGAGCAGGGCGACGGCGGCCAGTCCCCCCGGGCGGGTCCGGGCGTACTGGAGGGCGCCGGAGCCGCCCATCGAGATGCCCAGGGCGCGGGTCGGTTCGGGCATCGAACGGTCGGCGAGCCAGCGGGGCAGCTCGGCGGTGAGCATGGCCATCGGGTCGTCGTCGGGGGTGCGGGCGTGCCAGTAGGTGGCGGCGCCGCCGTCGACGGCAACCACCCGGAACGGCGGGGTGCCGGACGCGACGGCGGCGGCGAGGAACTGCGCGGTGCCGAGCGCGGTGAAGGTCGCCGCGTCGCCGTCGCGCCCGTGCAGGGCCAGGCAGACCGGCAGGTCGGCGGGGTGCTCGCCGGGCGGGTCGAACACCACCAGCTGAACGTCCCGGCCGCGCGCGGCGGAGCGCACCGTCTCGGTGCGGACCGGACCGGCCGCGATCTGCGGCACCGTGCCGTCCGGCCCGGTCAGTCCGAGCAGCCGCCGCAGCCGGACGCCGCCGGGGAGCAGGTCCTCGACCACCGCCCCGCCGGCCGCCCCCGCGCCGAGCACGGTCACCGCGAGCGCCCCGAGCACCCGCCGCCGCCCGACGCCCGGCCGATCACCCGTCCGCCGTCCGCCTTCCTGCCGTCCGGCGCCCGTCTCCCCCGCTGCCGCCGCACCGGCACCCTCCCCGACCCGCACCTTCGCTCCGCTCCGTCGTCCTCGTGCCCGTACCCGCGCCCGCACCCATCCCCGTGCCCACGCCCATACCCGTACGCGCGCCCGTGCCCGAACCGGTGGCCGGGCATTTCACTGGACGCCGGAACGGCACGTCACGGTTTCCCGCGATCCGAGCCCCGCGCGCGCCGAGCACCAC
>NZ_JBHUWH010000392.1:0-7454 GCF_042670125.1 Kitasatospora sp. NPDC057198
GGCCACCACCGATCGAATGGGCTGACCGATGACCACCACCCCGCCGGCGCCGCCGCGCATGCGGATCGTCCGCCACCCGCTCAAGTACCGCCTGCTGGACGTCAAGCAGGTCCGGCGGATCACCCCCGGCACGGTCAGGGTCACCTTCGCCGGTGACGCCCTGGAGGGCTTCTGCGAACAGGCCCCCACCGACCACGTCAAACTCTGCTTCGCCGCACCCGGCCGCGCCCTCCCGACCGAACCCGTGGTCGAGAACGACACCTGGATGGACGCCCCCGAGGAGCCCATCACCCGCGACTACACGATCCGCCACTACCGGCGCGAGGCCCGCGAACTCGACATCGACATGGTCCTGCACGACGGCGGCGTCGGCTCCGGCTGGGCCGCCGCCGCCGAACCCGGCATGAAGCTCGGCGTGTTCGGGCCGCGCGGCTCCGAGGAGATCGACCTCGTCCACGACTGGTACCTGCTCGGCGCCGACGAGACCGCGCTGCCCGCGCTCGCCCGCTGGCTGGAGGCGCTGCCCGCCGGCGTCCGGGTGCTCGCCTTCGCCGAGGTCGCCGGACCGGCCGACGAGCAGCACCTCCCCACCGCCGCCGACGCCACCCTGGTCTGGCTGCACCGCGGCACCGCCGCCCCCGGCACCACCGACCACCTCGAACGCGCCGTCCGCGCCGCCGAACTGCCCCCCGGCCTGGGCTTCGCCTGGATCGCCGGCGAGGCCCACACCCTCCGCCCGATCCGCCGCCACCTGCGCACCGAACGCGGCCTGACCCGCGACCAGGTCGACGTGGACGGCTACTGGAAGCGCGGCACCGCCAACCACGACCACCACGAGGACGAGCACACCCCGCACTCATGAGCACGCACGCCCCGGCCCGCCCGGCCGCCGCCGGGCCGCCGCCGCCCCCCGCACCCGCCCGCCGCGCCGCCGCCACCAACACCCGCCGCACCGCCTGGCTGCTCGGCGCCCTCGCCCTGCTCGCCGCCCTCGCCGTCCTCTCGCTCGGCGTCGGCGCCCGCGCCATCGCCCCCGGGCAGGTGCTGCACGTCCTGCTGCACCGCGACCCCACCGGCGAGGACTGGATCGCCGTCCACCACTCGCGCCTCCCGCGCACCCTGCTCGGCATCACCGTCGGCGCCGCCCTCGGCGTCTCCGGCGCGATGATGCAGGCCCTCACCCGCAACCCGCTCGCCGACCCCGGACTGCTCGGCGTCAACGGCGGCGCCGCGGCCGCCGTCGCCGCCGGCACCGCCCTGTTCGACCTGCGGACCTTCCACGCCTTCGTCTGGTTCGCCCTGCTCGGCGCCGCCGTCGCCGCGTCCGTCGTGCAACTCCTCGGCGGCAGCGGCCGCGGCCCCGCCACCCCTGCCCGGCTCGCCCTGGCCGGCACCGCCGTCACCGCCGTGCTCACCGCCTTCGTCAACGGCCTGGTCCTGCTCGACCCGCTCACCCTCAACCGCTTCCGCTACTGGCAGATCGGCACCTTCGCGGGCGTCGACGCCGCCGCCGTCGGCCAGGTCCTGCCGTTCCTGCTGGCCGGCGGCGCCCTCGCCCTGCTGCTCGGCCGCCCGCTCAACGCGCTCGCCCTCGGCGACGACACCGGCCGCGCCCTCGGCGCCCACCCCGGCCGCACCCGCGTCCTCAGCCTGCTCGCCATCACCCTGCTGTGCGGGGCCGCCACCGCCGCCGTCGGCCCGATCGCCTTCGTCGGCCTCGCCGTCCCGCACCTCGCCCGCCGCCTGTGCGGCCCCGACCAGCGCTGGATCATGCTGCTCTCCGCCGCCCTCGCCCCCGTCCTGCTGCTCGCCTCCGACATCCTCGGCCGGCTGCTGCTGCGCCCCGCTGAACTCCAGGTCGGCGTGGTCACCGCCTTCCTCGGCGCCCCGCTCTTCATCGCGCTGGTGCGCGGCCGGAGGATCGCCCGCCTGTGAACACCGCCCCCGCCCCCGCCCGGATCCGGCTCCCGATCCGGGCCCTGCCGCTGCCCGGCGGCCGCTCGCTGCGCTGGCACCCGCGCGCCGCCCTGGTCACCGGCCTGCTGCTGCTCGCCCTGCTCGGCACCGCCGCCTGGACGCTCACCGCCGGCGACTACCCGCTGCCCGTCCAGGACGTCCTCGACATCCTCGACGGCGGCGGACGGCGTGCCGACCGCTACATCGTCATGGAGGTCCGGCTGCCCCGGCTGCTCACCGCGCTGCTGGTCGGCGCGGCGCTCGGCCTCGCCGGGGCGCTGTTCCAGACCCTCGCCCGCAACCCGCTCGGCAGCCCCGACGTCATCGGCTTCACCGTCGGCTCCGCCAGCGGCGCGCTCACCGTCATCCTGCTGATCGGCGGCGGCGCGGCCGCCGTCGCGGGCGGCGCGGTGGCCGGCGGGCTGCTCACCTCGCTGCTGGTCTACCTGCTGGCCCGGCGCGGCGGCACCCGGAGCCACCGGCTGGTCCTGGTCGGCATCGGCGTCTCCTCGCTGCTCGCCTCGCTGAACGCCTACCTGATCGCCCGCGCCTCGTTCAGCGACGCGCAGAGCGCCGCCGTCTGGCTCACCGGCAGCCTCAACGCCCGCGGCTGGGAGCACTGCACGCCGATGGCGCTGGCCCTGCTGGTGCTGCTCCCCGCCGCGCTGCTGCTCGGCCGCCCGCTGCGGATGCTCGAACTCGGCGACGAGACCGCCGCCGCGCTCGGCGTGCGCACCGAGGCGGTCCAACTGCGGCTGGTGCTCACCGGCGTGGCCCTCACCGCCGCCGCGACCGCCGCCGCCGGACCCGTCCCCTTCGTCGCGCTGATCGCCCCGCAGGCCGTCCGCCGGCTCACCCGCGCCACCGGCCCCAACCTGCCAGGCTCCGCCCTGCTCGGCGCCCTCCTGCTGGCCCTCTCCGACCTCGCCGCCCAACGCCTGCTCGCCCCCACCCAGTTGCCGGTGGGCATCCTCACCGGCGTGGTCGGCGGCGGCTACCTGCTCTGGCTGATCGCCCGCCAGTGGCGGCACACCACCTGACGGACCGTCAACTCTCCTCTCCGGCAGCGGTAGTGAGCTCGGCGGTCAGGAACGCCACCGCGTCGGCGATCAGACCCGGTACGTCCGGGTACTCGCCGAAGCAGTGCCCCGCCCCCTCCACCGGCACCAGGACGGAACGGCCGCCCGCCGCCAGCAGCCGCTCGTGCAGCGCCTCCGACTGGGACAGCGGCACCAGGTCGTCCCGCACGCCGTGCACCAGCAGGAACGGCGGCGCGGCGGCGGTGACGTGCGAGACGGGGCTGGCCCCGTTCGCCTCCGCGACGAGCACGGACGAGCAGCCGCCCAGCAGTTGGGTGACCGGGGAGTCCGGCCCGTGGTGGCCCAGGGCGGCCAGGTCGGTGGGCGGGTACCAGCAGACGGCCGCCGAGACCGCGTCGGTGGTCAGCGCCGCGAGCGCGGCCAGCGTCCCGCCCGCGGACTCGCCCCACACCCCGAGCCGGTCCGCGTCCACCCCCAACTCCCCGGCGTACTCCCGCAGGTAGCGCAGCGCGGCCGTCACGTCGTCCAACTGGGCCGGGTACAGCGCCTCGCCGGAGAGCCGGTAGTCCACCGTCGCGACCGCGAAGCCCGCCGCCACCAGCGCCTCGAACACCGAACCCGGCCGCATCGTGCTCGGCAGGTACCGCCGGTCGCCCTCCCGGAACGCCCCGCCGTGCAGCCACACCACCACCGGGAACGGCCCCTCCCCGGCCGGCACGTGCAGGTCCAGCAGCAGCGGGCGGAAACCGGTGCGCAGCGCGTAGCTGACACCGTGGCGGGAGAGGCCGCCGTACGGCGAGGGGACGGGCGCGACCGGAGGCAGAGAGAGATCCATGAAGCCCCCGAGCACCCCCGCCGCACCGTTCATTCCCGCCCGCCCCGGCGTCTCACGGGTCGAACAGCCGGTGGCGGACCGCGCGCAGCGGTCCGCCGGGTCGAGGAACTCCCGGTACTCGGGCATCCCCGGGTGGGCGACCGCCGGCGCCGGAAGACCCGGCCCGCACCCCCACCCGGCACCCCTCCGGCAGAATCGGGCCCGTGGACGACATGGGGATCAAGGGCTTCGACCGGGCACCGCTGGTCGGCCTCGACGCGGTGCGGGCGGCCCACGGCGCCCGGCTGGCGCAGCTGGCGGGCCGCCGGTTGACCGGCTTCGCCGTGGTGCGCTTCGCCGAGGACGACGAGTGGTTCGCCGACTGCCCGGTGGTGCTGGAGTTCGACGGGCGGCAGGTCGAACCGTGCCACTGGAAACTGGACGAGCTCTCGATCGGCTGGGACACCATCGACACCTCGGCGCCGGTCACCGGCTGGGAGTGGTCCGAGCACACCCCCGTCTGGTCCCGCCGGCACGAGCTGCTCGACGACCTGGTCGGCCGCGAACTGCACGCGACCGCCCTGCTGGAGTGGCGCCCCACCGACCCCCGGGACACGGCGGCGGGCACCGTCGCGATCGAGTTCGCCTTCACCGGCGGCGACCGCCTGCGGATCGTCAACGGCCTGGACGAGAACCGCCTCGAACGCGGCCCGGCCGACCCCCGGTACCTCCGCCACCCGGGCCGAGCACCCCTCGGGGGGCGAGCCGCCGGGTCCTAGACTGCCGGGGTGAACGCCGACCGCGCCCGGCCGTCGGCGCCCTGCGGGAGGACAACGCATGCACGACCCTGCGGACCCGACCGGAACCGCCGAGCCCGCAGGGAGCGGCGACGCCGACCCGGCGCGGGACGCGGCACCCGTCTCGGCGGTGCTCGCGGAGGTGCTGCCGGGCATCGCCGTGGTCTTCGGCGACCTCCCGGTCGAACTCGCCCCGGGCCTGGTCGACTTCGGACTGGTGTCGACCGCCGACCGGGCGCTGCTCACCACCGCCCTCGCCTCGGCGGGCGGCGCGGCGACGGCGGCGGGCGCGTTCGGGAAGGCCCTGCCCGCGGCGCAGGGCCTCTACCGGTTGAGCGACGCGACGCTGGCCCTGCTGAAGGCCGGCGGGACGCTCGCCGTCAAGGACGGGGCGAACCTCGGCACGGTGCTCAACGGCAGCGGGATCGTCGCGCAGGCCCGGTTCATCCCCCTGGGCTCGGCGGGCGCGGCAGGCACGGCGGGCGTGGCAGGCACGGCGGGCGCGCTGCAGAACCTGGCGACCCTCGGGCCGGTGCTGTCCTCGATCGCCCTGCAGATGCAACTGAACGAGATCACCGGCCTGGTCAGGACCAACATCGCGTTGACCACCCAGGTGCTCACCGCCATCCGCCACGACCAGTGGTCCGAACTGACCGGCCTGGTCACCACCGTCGAGCGGGCGATCGAACAGGCGCGGGAGATCGGGGCGGTCCCGAAGTCCCTGTGGGGGAGCCTCGCGGGCAGTGAGGCGCTGCTGGACAAGCAGCTCGTCCTGTACCGGAGCAACGTCCGGGCCCACGTCAGGGAGCTCGACCGGCCCGGTGCCCGGCGCCGCGACCACCTGCGGACGAACGCCGAGGCGATCGCCTTCGACGCCAACGCCCTGCTGTCCGCCGTGAAAGCGTGGACCGGATACCAGGCACTGCGCGCCGGCCGGGCGAGCGAGGCCGGGCGCGAGGACCCCCACGAGGCGCGGTACGCCGAGGTCGTCGTCCGCGACACCCGGGCCGAGCTGGACTCGGCGCTCGCCGGGGCGACGGGCCTGCTCGACGCGCTGACCAGGGAGCTGCGGATCCTCGCCGAACTCCCCGAGCCGGACGGGCTGTCGCTGCCGGGCCGGCGCAAGGACGCCAGGGCGGTGCGGCAGACCTCCGCCCGGCTCCTGGAAGCGGTCGAGCCGCTCACGGACGCCCTGCGCCCGACACCCCCGGCCCTGGAGGCCCCGGAGGTGCTCTGCGCGCCCGGGGCAGCGGACCTCGACCCCCACCTGCGCCTGCTGCGCTGGGTCCTGGAGAGCGGCGAGACGCTCCGGGCGCTCGCCCTGCCCGACCAACTGGACGCCCTGGGCCCGATCTCGGCGATCCTCGGCGGGGCGAAGGAGAAGCTGGCGGCGGCGATGGACCGGAGCACCGTGCGGACACTGGTCGCCGTCACGGACCGGCGCATCGTGACCGCCCGGGCGGGCGCGTTCCTCGAACAGGGCGAGATCCGGCAGGTCATCCCGCTGGACCTGGTGCGCTACGTCAGGGCGGCGACCACGGGGGACGCGAAGGAGCGGCCGGCGATCGACCTGATCACCCGGGACGAGAGCATCCGCTGGGTCTTCCGCTCCGACGGTGACAACACCCCGGTGGACGCGCTGGCCGCCGTCCTCGCCGAGTCCATGGCGATCCCGGAAGCCGAACGCGAGGCACTGCTGGGAAGGCCCCGGACCGCCCTGGAGGGCGCCCCCGCCGAGTGAACCGGCGAGCCCGGTCGGCGCGGCCGCCCGGGCTCCGGTCACAGCACCGGCGGCCGCCCCAGCCTGGTCATCCGGGCGACGGTGCGCCAGCGCATCGGGCGGCGGGGCGGGCAGGGGGTGCGTACGCCCTCGGCGAAGCCGGCGGTCCAGGCGCGCAGGGCCTCGCGGGGCGGGCGGCGCAGCACGGTGATGGCCGTCCAGGCGGCGAGGTGGAGCGGGACGAGCGGGGCGGGCAGGTGGCGCTTGACCAGCCAGACGCGGTTGCGGGCGGTGCGGCGGTAGTAGGTGGCGTGCCGGGCTGGGTCGGTGCGGGGGTGCTGGAGCAGCAGGTCGGCGCGGTAGTCGATGCGCCAGCCGGCGTCCAGGGCGCGCCAGGCGAAGTCGGTCTCCTCGTGGGCGTAGAAGAACTCGGCCGGGAACAGGCCCACTTGGTCGATCACCGACATCCGGATGGCGTGGCCCCCGCCGAGGAAGGTGGTGACCGGGCCGGAGCGCATCGGGTCGGCGTTGCCCAGCCGGGGCACGTGCCGGCGCTGGGTGAACCCGGTCTCGTCGGCGATCCGGAACGCCAGGACGCCGAGGCCCGGGTCGGCGGCGAACGCCTCGCGCACCAGCCGGAAGGTGTCGGTGCGCGGCAGCAGCCCGTCGTCGTCCAGCACCACCAGCACGTCGGTGCCGCCGAGTTCGCGCAGCCGCTCGATGCCCGCGTTGCGCCCGCCGGGGATGCCCAGGTTCTCCGGCAGTGCGGTCACGTCCACCCAGTCGGGCTGCGGCGGCAGCGGTGCCCCCTGCCCGATCAGCACCGTCCGCACCCCGCGGTCCGCGCCCTCCTGGGCGGCCACCGAGGCCAGCAGCGCGGCGAGTTCGGCCGGCCGGTCGCCCATGGTCAGCACCACCACGCCGAGTGTCGGTTCCATCCGCCCGCTCCCTTCGTCCACCCGTCGACCGGCTACACCGTAGCGCGGTCACCGGCCGCGGCCGGAACTCCGGCGGAGCCGCGGCGGGTGGACAGCGCGCCGCTCCCGGTGCACACCGCCCAGTGGCCCGAGGGCCGGCGCCGGCCGGGCCCCGCCTCGCTCCGGACCGTCGAGCCCGCCGTGCAGAGC
>NZ_JBHUWH010000393.1:0-7442 GCF_042670125.1 Kitasatospora sp. NPDC057198
GAGTGGGAGCGGCCGGAGCCACCGGTGCTTCGCCGGTGCGCGGCCGGTATGCGGCCGGTGCGCGGTCGGGGCGGGGTTCAGCGGCGGGCCAGGCGCCGTTCGCCGTTCATGCCGGTGGCGTAGTCGAGGTGGTAGTGCGCGAAGACCTCGGGCTCCTGCTCGGCGGCAAGCACGTCGTCGACGCCGATGGACGGCGCGTTCTTCACGTCGTTGCGGTTGAACGGCACCCGCAGGTAGCCGGGGCCGGCCACCGCGTCCGCGATCGGTACGAACACCAGGCGGTGCCGGCCGAGCATGCCGACCGTGACGGTGGCGAAGGACGGCTCGTCGGTGGCGGTGTCCACGTAGACGTTCTCCAGGCTGCCGATCTTCTTGTCGTCCTGGTCGACCACGTCCTGGTTGCGCCACTCCCGGATGTCGGCGATCTCGATCATTCACGGCCTCCGTCGGCTCGGTCCGGCCCCCTGGGTGCTGCGTCCCTCCCGTTCCATGCTCACCGACGGTGCCCGGGGGCGCCCCTCCGGGTACGGCGGTCGGAGGCGTCCGGCGTGGGCGTCGGGCGCCGGGGGTCAGGCGGTGGGTGGCTGGGCGGGGGCGGCCGGGGGCGGGCCGGGGAGCAGCAGGGTGGCGAGTTCGTCGAGCAGCTCGGCCGCCCGGCGGGCCTGCGCGGGGTCGGCGACGGCCTGGGCGAGCAGCGGTTCGGCGGGGCGGGCGACCCGGGCCCGGATGTAGTCGCGGGCGGGAGCGGAGACGGAGAGCAGGGTGCGGCGCCCGTCGGCCGGATCGGGTGCGGCGTCCAGCAGGCCGCGTTCGCGCAGCCGGGCGACCGAGGTGGAGACGTGGCTCTGGGCGAAACCGGTGCGCACCCGGATGTCCTGCACCGAGCTGCCGGGGTGCTGGTACACGTCGGAGACGACCGCGATCTCGCCCGGGGTGAGGGCCGCCGAGGCGTGCTCGGTGACCATCGCCCGGCCGAGCTCGGTGAGCCGCTTTCCCAGTCGCAGAAGCCGTACGCCGTCCATGGCGGACAGGCTAGCGCGAGAGCGGACAACCGCATCGTCACAGATGCATCTCGCCCAATGTATCTCCACAGATATATCTTCGCAGATGCATCTTCACGGATGCATCTGCGCCGATGTAGTTTTGCGGGCATGACGACGAACGAGCCCGCAGGCCCCGCCCCCGCTCCTGCCCCGGCCCCCGATGCCGACGCCGATGCCGCGCACGGCGCCGACGCCGCCCCCGGCGCGCGCCGCGCCGCGCAACTGAGCCCCGTCTCCCGGACCGCGCTCGCGGTGGCCCGGGTGCGCGCCTACGAGAGCAGCCGCCCGGAACCGCTGTTCACCGACCCCTACGCCCTCGCCTTCATCGCGGCCTCCGGCACCCCGCTGCCCACGGCCGGACCGGACCGGCCGCTGGCCCGGCTGCTGGTGACCAGGGGCATCATGCGCACCCGCTTCTACGACGACCGGCTGCCCGCCGCCGGCGCCCGCCAGGTCGTGCTGCTCGCCGCCGGGCTCGACACCCGGGCCTACCGGCTGGCCTGGCCGGCCGGCACCCGGCTGTTCGAGGTCGACCTCCCGGCCGTCCTCGACTTCAAGCAGTGGGTACTGGACGAGCAGGGGGCCCGGGCGGCCTGCGAGCGCGTCGCGCTGCCCGCCGACCTGGCCGACCCCGGTTGGACGGACCGGCTCCTGGCGGCCGGGTTCGACCCCGGGCGGCCCACCGTCTGGCTGGCCGAAGGACTGCTGGTCTACCTGGACGCCGAGCAGGCCGCCGCCCTCCTCACCGCCGTCGGCGGACTGTCCGCCCCCGGCAGCAGCCTGTTCACCGAGCAGGCCCGCGACGTCTTTCGGGTGCCCGCCGAGGCGGGCCTCGCCGAGATGACCGCGCTGTGGCGCGGCGGCCTCGGCGCCGGCACCGCCGACTGGCTGGACGCGCACGGCTGGCGGACCGGCTTCACCGCCATGGACGCGTTCGCCGCCTCGCTGGGACGCGAGCTCCCGCCGTCCGGCTTCGAGGGCGCGGGCTTCCTGGAGGCCGTCCGCACCGCCTGAACCGCCGCCGCGCACAAGGACGTTCACCGCCGGCCGGGAGAACCGGCCGACGGTGAACGGGTGTTGCCCGGCTGGGCGGATGCCGGTCAGGAGGTCGCGGTGCACACCGCCGTCGCGGTCGCCGCCGCCGAGGCGTCCGTCCGGGTCGCCTGGACACCGAACGAGGTGGACGCCGCCGGGGCCAACGCCCCGTTGTAGGACAGGCTCGTCGCGGTGACGGTCTGCCCGCTGCGGGTCACGTTCGCGCCCCAACTCCCGCTGACCTGAAGGCTGGTGGGCCACGCCCAGGAGACCTGCCAGCCCTTGGTGGCCGCGGTGCCGGTGTTGGTGACGGTCACCGTCGCGGTCAGGCCGCTGCCCCAGTCGTTCAGGCTGATCGCCGCCGAGCACCCGGAGCTGGTGCCGGTGCCGCCGGTCGCGGTGGTCGCCGTCACCGCCGCCGAGGCGGCCGACACGTTGCCCGCCGCGTCCTTCGCCCGCACGGTGTAGCTGTACGCCGTCGCCGCGCTCAACCCGCTGTCGGTGTAGGAGGTTCCGGTCGGCGAACCGACCTTCGTCCCGTTGCGGTACACGTCGTAGCCGGTCACCGCGGTGTTGTCGGTGGAGGCCGTCCAGGACAGCGAGACGCTGCTCGATGTGGTGCCGGAGACCGTCAACCCGCCCGGGACGGAAGGCGCCTGGACGTCGCCGCCGGTGTTGCCGCCCGAGGAGCCGAAGCCCGGGGCCTTGACCGAGGCCAGGTAGTTGTCCTTGACCGTGTTGACGGTGGTCCAGTCGTCGTTCAGGATGCCGCCGGTGTCACCGGAGTTGGGGTTCCACGACCAGAACGTCCACTGGAAGGAGTCCGCGCCCGCCGTCGCGGTCGGCCGCAGGTACTGCACCAGCGCCTTCAACCAAGCCTGGTCGGTGGTCGACTGGAGCGTGGTGCCGAACTCGCCGACCCACACCGGGGCGATGTTCTGGTTGAACAGGTAACCCCAGTTCTTGTCCCACACGCCCGGCATGTTCGACGGGAAGCTCGGGTCGGAGAACCAGGTCTGCTGCGCCACGCTGGTCGCGTAGTCGTGCGCGGAGTACACCACCCGGTTGGGGACGCTCAGTTGGACCGGGTACTGGCCCGCGCCCTGCAGGTTGCCGCCCCACCAGTACGAGCTGCCGTTGAAGCTCTGCACGCCCTCGACGAAGACCAGCAGCTTCGAGTTGGCCGACAGCACCGCCTCGCCGCCGCGCTGGGCGGCCAGCCGCCAGTCGGTGGCGGTGTCGCCGCAGCCCCAACAGGCCGGGTCGTGCGGCTCGTTGTGCAGGTCGATGCCGATCACGGCGGAGTTGCCCGCGTACCGGGCGGCGATCGACTTGAGGTTCGCCAGCCAGGTCGACTCCGGCACCGAGGCGGTGTACCAGAGCGCCGACTGCCCGCCGGAGTCCGGGCGGTGGCGGTCCAGGATGACCTTCATCCCGATGCTGCCCGCGTAGTTGACCAGCTTGTCCATCACGCCGAGCGAGTCCAGGCCGACCAGGTCGGCGTTCATCCCGCTGGAGGTGTTGATGCTGCTCGGGGCGGTGCCCTTGAAGATGTCGTCGCTGTACGGCAGCCGGATGGTGTTGTAGCCCAGCGACTTCATCTGGTCGATCATCGACTTGTAGTCGCGGCTCCACAGGCCGTGGGGCACGTAGTTGGAGGTCTCGAAGCCGAACCAGTTGATGCCCGCGATCCGCACCGGGTTCCCGGCCTCGTCGAGGATCTGCCGGCCGCTGGTGTGCCAGTAGCCGGCCCCCGCGGCGGAGGCGGCGGCGGTCACGGTGGTGCCGGTGGTGGCGGCCTGGGCCGCCGGGACCGCCGGGGCGGTCAGCGTGGTGACGAGTGCGGCGGCCAGGGCTGCGGCACAGCCCGCCAGGCGGCGCGTCAGGCGCATTCGGAGGCGCATGGGTCTCGTTCCTCTCTGGACGCGGGTGGGGGCGTCCGGTGGGGGTGGGGTGGTACGAGACGTTCGTGGAGCGGAGGCCAGAGCTCCTCGGGTGGGCCGGAGGGGGAGCGACCCGGTCGGGGTGGGGGACGATCGGGAGCGCTCCCACTCTCGTCCCTCGCGGGCCTGCCATATGAAGCCAGACATACCTGGGGGTCGTCAAGAGGTCTGGGAGCGCTCCCACTTGACGGAGGTCGTTCGAGACGGCGCCCTGAAACGTACATCGGGCGCCCGGGGGGACGGCGGAGTGACCCCGGGGACGGCCCGCGCGTTGACTACGGGCGGCCACCGGTGATGGAGTCCGGACCGCCGGATGTGCGTTCGCCCTGTTGGGAGGCTGGTTTCGATGGCGGGTCGGCAGATCACCGTGGTCGGGGAGTGCGTCGCCGACGCCTTCGTGGAACGGGACGGGGCCCGGCCGGGCGAACTCGCGCTGCGGGTGCTGCCCGGCGGCGGCCCGGCCAACACCGCGGTCGCGCTGGCCCGGCTGGGCACGCCCACCCGGTTCGTCGGCCGGATCTCGGCCGACCCGTTCGGCGAACTCTTCCGGGCCCACCTGGCCGGCTCCGGCGTCGACCTGACCGGCACCGTCGCGGCCGCCGAACCCAGCACCCTGGCGCTGGCCGCGCTCGACGGCGAGGGCCGCGCCACGTACTCCTTCCACGCGGAGGGCACCGCCGACTGGCAGTGGACCGGCGCGGAACTGGCCGCCGCCCGCGCCGACGGGTCGGTGTGCCTGCACACCGGCTCGCTCGCCCTGGTGCGCGACCCCGGCGGCCCGCGGATCGAGGAACTGCTCGCCGCGGCCCGCCCGTACGCCACCGTCTCGATCGACCCCAACGTCCGCCCGCTGCTGGCCGCCCCCGAGCAGTACCGGCGGCGCCTCGACCACTGGTGCGAACTGGCCGACCTGCTGCGCCTGAGCGAGGACGACCTGCACATCCTGCTGCCCGGCACCACCCCCGAGGACGCCTGCGACCGCTGGCACGCGGCCGGCGCCCGGCTGGTCGTCGTGACGCTCGCCGAACGCGGCGCGCTCGCCTCGCTGGACGGCCACCGGCTCCGGGTGGCCGCGCCCGTGACCCATGTGGCCGACAGCGTCGGCGCGGGCGACTCCTTCACCGCCGGACTGCTGCACTCCCTCGCCGCCCAGGGCCACCTCGGCGGACGGCTGGACTCGCTCACCCCCGACGAGCTGGAGCGCGCCTGCACCTTCGCCGCCCGCGTCGCCGCCCGGACGGTCGCCGTGCCCGGCGCCAACCCGCCCTGGGCGGACGATCTCTGACGGATCGTCAAGCCGGGGCGGGTGCGGGGCCCGGGGCGTCGGCGGATGCCGGACCGGCGGCGGCAACGACGCCCGCCGCGACCAGGACGGCCCGGGTTCTCAGCACGCGTGCCCCCGGTCCGAGGAGAAGTCGCTGATGCGCCACGTACCGTCGGGGACCTGCTGGGCGGTGACGCTGTAGAAGATGCGGCTCTGCTGGTCGGGAGCCTTCGCGTTGTTGCCGCTGGAGGCGAACACGACGCCCCGGTCGGACGTGTCGAGGCAGTCCGTCAAGGTCGCCTCGGCGGGCGAGGCGGTGAGGTGCAGCGCGGTGACTTCGGGATTGGTGGTCAGAGCGCCCCGGTAGATCAGCCCCCTCTGCTGGGCCCCGAAGATGTCGCCGGCGAGGGCCTGGTAGGCCGAGCCACTGGCGACGGCGGCCTGCTCGTTCACGTCGCCGTGCCCGCTCGTGAGAGCGCGGATCCGGTAGTCGTTGAAGGCATTGTAGGCCGCGAGGACGTCCGCCTTCGCCTGCGCCGAACGATCGGGGGTCGGGGGTCGGGGTCGGGGTCGGGGGCAGAGCCGGGGTCGGAGTCGAGGCCGCGGCCGCGGGCGACGAGGGTGCCGTGCTGGGCGGCGGTGCCGACTTGCCCGTGTCGCTCGAACAGGCTGTCGTCGCGAGCAGCAGGGCGGCGCAGACGGCAGTCGCCGGCAGGTGCCGGAGCGCCCGACGGGAGTTCCCCCGAGTCGACGCCGGTGTCTCGTTCCTGTCCGTGTCCTTGCGCATAAAGCCCCCCGTGTGTCCGCCGAGTGATCAGACGGTCACTCATCAGATCATCCTGGCGCTCGGCGGTTCTCTTGGCGGCACTTTTTCCGTTCGGTGCCCGTCCCGGCCTCGCGTAGGTTGGCGGCGGACCGTGAAGGGGGCCGTGATGCTGTTGGTGCCGGAGCTGCCGGAGGGCTCGTGGTGGGACTGGGACGTGGTCTCCTCGACGCCCGAGCTGTTCGTACTGGGCGCGGACCACGACCTGACGTACCACCATGCGCTCGAACTGCGCTTCCACGGACCGGCTTTTGTCCAGTGCCCGGACGAATTCTTCCAGGACCCGGTGTTCCGGACCGCGACGCCGCGGGAGGTGGAGCTGGTGTCCCGGGCGGCGGGCGGGGCGCCGGGGGTGCTGGTCGCCTTCGAGTGCGAGGTCGACGGGGAGGCGCCGGCGACCGGGCTGATCGCCGCCCGGCGGCTGGAGATCGCCCCCGGCCTGGTCTTCCGGTACTGGCGGGAGCGGCTGGAGCCGGGCCAGCGGCGGGCGCCCTGGGTGCGGCCGCCGGGGGAGTGAGCCGGCGGGCCCCCTGAGGGCGGCTCGGGACGCGGTGGGCCCGGACGGTTCGCGGCCCCGCGAACCGTCCGGTGCGGCCGGGCGTGCTACAGGTCGGCGATCAGCTTGCCGGCCTTGCCCCAGTTCTCCGCCGGGTACTCCTGGATCCAGACCAGGACGCTCTCGGCCGGGCAGTCCAGGGCCTCGACGAAGGCGGCGGTGACCCGCTCGACCAGCTCGCGCTTCTGCTCGACCTCGCGCGGGCCCTGCTGAATGGTGACGATGGGCATCTTCGGCTCCTGTGTTTCCTGTCCTGCGGGCCGGTCCTTCCGGCTGACACCAGTTCACCGGAAAGGGCCGTCCGCACCCAGACCCGGTTCGCTCTCGCAGCGATCACGGATCCTGATCGCCGCTGTTCGGAGCCGGTTCGGCGGCCCGCCGGCAGACCTCCAGCAGCAGCCGGGGCGGCGGGGCGGAGCGCCGGACGGCCAGTGACATCGGCAGCGCGAGCGGGGTGCGGCAGGGGCGGAAGGCGATCCGGCGGGCGTGCGTCATCCGGGCGTTGGCCGCGTACACGACCGTCCAGGCCGGGGTGCCGGCGCCGATCGCGGCCAGGGTGTTCTGCAAAGTGCTGTGCGGCGGGCCGAACAGCGGCCGGAAACCGGACCGTTCGCAGGCGTCCGTCACCAGGTCGACCAGGGTCGGGTGGTTGCGCCGCTCGGTCAACAGCAGTGGCAGCCCGGCGAGTTCGGCCAGGTCGACGTCCGGCCGCTCGGCCAGCGGGTGTCCGGCCGGCAGGGCGATCACCAACTCGTCCCGCCAGAGCGGCAGGTAGCGC
>NZ_JBHUWH010000394.1:0-7430 GCF_042670125.1 Kitasatospora sp. NPDC057198
GGATGCGGATGCGCCCCAAGCAGTCCGTGCTGGACGCCTACCGGGACCCGCGCTCGCTGACCGCCCGCTCGTTCGGCTCGGTGCGCAGCAGCGTCGACCTGAACGACCCGGCGGTGCAGGCCGTCGAGGTGCCGGGCGCGGGCGGGATCGGCACCGCCCGCTCGCTGGCCCGGTTCTACGCCGCGCTGATCGGTGCCGCCGACCGCGCCGACGCGCCCGGCGGGCGGCTGCCCGCGCTGTTCGAGCCGGGCACCCTGGCCGAGGCGGCCGGCCCCTCGGTGCAGGGGCCGGACCGGGTGCTGATCGTCAACACCGCCTTCGGCCAGGGCTTCTTCCGGCACGGCGGCACCTCGCCGATGGCCTCCCCGGCGAGCTTCGGCCACCCCGGCCGGGGCGGCTCGCTCGGCTTCGCCGACCCGGAGCTGGGCATCGGCTTCGGCTACGTCACCAACGGCATGCAGCCGGGCGTGACGGGGGACGTCCGCTCCCGGGCGCTGATCGCCGCCGTCCGGCAGTGCCTGGCGGCGCGCGGCTGACCCGGGGAGCGGCGGGGTGTCAGGCCTGGCCGGTCTCGAACCGGCTGACCCGGCCGTCCGGGGTGACCGTGAAGCGCCAGGCGGTGCGCATCTCGCCCCAGGTGTCGTTGCGGTAGTCGGCGACCAGGGCGCGCCCGCCGGACTTCTCGGTCTGCACCTCGATGTGCCCGTGCGAGGAGAAGATCTCCCGGTCGACCCAGTCCGCGAGGTCGCGCTCGGAGCCGTCGTCGGACATCGTGGCGTCCTCGGTCAGGGCGGCGAAGAAGGCGTCCCGGTCGCCGGAGTTGACGGCGCCGATCAGGCGGCGCACGGCCGGATCGGAGAGTTTGTCGACGGCGATGGTCATGGTGGTCGGCTCCTTGCCGCGAGGTCGGACGGATGGTGCTTCGACGGGACCACGCGCGCGGGCGGCCCGCCAGCCGCCGTGGGCCACCCGGAGCCCGCCGCCCGCCCGCCGGGGGCGCCGCGGACCCGGACGGCCGGGGGCGGGGGGCACGCCAGGCCGCTCCGGCAATCGTGTGATTTGATCCCGATATGAGGGATTTGTGCACGGAAGGGAGCCCCTGATGGGACCGGCCGAACTGCTCGTCCTGACCTTCCCCGAGGCGACCATCACCGCCGAGGCGGCCACCGCGCTGGTCCGGCTGCGGGACGCGGCCGGGGTCCGGGTGATCGACTCGCTCGCGGTGCTCCGGGACGCCGAGGGCGACGCCACCTACGGGGAGCTCGCCGACTTCGAGCACCTGCGCGGCGTCGAGGGCCTGGACGGCGAGGAACTGCCGCTGATCGGGCCGGAGGACGCCCAGGAGGTGGCCGAGCTGCTGGAGCCCGGCAGCGCGGCGCTGATCGTGCTGATCGAGCACCTGTGGGCCCGGGAGGCGGCCGAGGCGCTGTACGCGGTGGGCGGCAGGCTCGCCTCCGGGGTGCGCATCCCGCCGGAGAACATCGACGAGGCCGTCCGCGCCGCCGAGGCGCGCGTCGCGGCGGGAGAGTGAGGGCGCCGTGTTCCGACCGATGAGGCCGATCCGGCCGGTCCGGGTGGTCCGCCCGGTGGGGCGCCCGCTCGCCCGCGGGCTGCTGGTGGGCGGCGCCGCGTACGCCGCCGGCCGGGCCGGGGCCCGCCGGGCCGCCGGCGAGCAGGACCAGGACCAGGCGATCGCCGAGCTGCAGGCCGAGCAGGACCGGGCCGCGCAGCAGCAGGCCGCCGCGCAGCAGCCGGCCTACGCCCCGCCGCCGGCCGCGCCGGCGCCCGCCGCGGGTGGTGCGCCCGCCGCGGGCGGCGAGGACGTGGCGAGCAAGTTGAACCAGCTGGCGCAGCTGGTGCAGCAGGGGCTGCTCACCCCGGAGGAGTTCGCCGCCGCGAAGGCCAGGCTGCTGACCTGAGCGGGGCTCCGCACGGCCCGCCGGGGCCGGCCGTCACCACAGCTGCTCCCACCACCAGGCGATCTCGGGGTAGGGCGGCGGGGTGAGCCGGCCGTCGGCGGGCCGTTCGGCGCGTTCGGCCACCGGGATCGTCCCGGGGACGCGCTCGGTGTAGCGGGCGGAGGTGAAGCCCCACTCCAGGTTGCCGCTCACCAGGTTGGACAACTGCGTGATGTAGCGCTGGAGTTCGGCCCCGGCGCGGCGGGAGGTGCGGTCCGCGAGGCGGAGGAACAGGCACATGGTGCGGTCGTGCAGGGCGGCCGCCTCCAGGAGCGCCTGCTCCTGCCCGCAGCCCAGGTGCCGCTGGAGCGCGTCCACGATGTTGCTCTCCAGCGCGCCGTGGTCGTCCTCGCGGCGGAAGGAGTAGACGTCCGCCGCGACCAGGACCAGGAACTTGGCGGCCTCGGTGAGCGCGTGCACCCGGGGCGAGTCCAGCTGGGACTGCGGGATGGCGGTGCGCTCGCAGACCTCGATGATCTCGATGCAGGAGCGGCTGCCGCGGTCCAGCGGGCCGACCGTCAGGTACTCGGGGAGCGTCATCGGACGGCCCTCGGAGCGGTAGGCGACGATGGTGGCGGCGCCCATGAAGGACTCCAGCTGGCTGTCCGCCCAGCGCTTCACGGAGAGCGCGGGGGCCCAGGCGCGGGCCCGGCCGAACACGTCGCGGACGGAGGCGACATAGCGGTCCTCCTCGTGCGGGTGCGAGTTCGTGGAATTGATAACAGCCAGTAGCGTGGCTGCTATGGTGAGTACACGGGAGGGGTCCCGGCTGAGTCGGCCGGTGTCCCACTCGTCGTCCAGGGTGAGCATGCTGCAGAGCCACTGGGAGACCAGCTCCAGGCCGGTGGTGCCCTCGGCGTCCCGGGCGATCCGGCAGACGAACTCGTGCGCGCCGATGGCCAGGAGGCGTTGGCGGCGTTCGGCGTCCCCGGTGAAGCCCATCGCGTCGAGCCAGAGTTCGGTGCTCTTGCCGACGGCCTCGTGATCCGGGTGCAGGCTGGACGGGATGGGGCAGAACAGCGGGGGTATCGCAGCCAACGTGTCTCCAGAGCAGCCTGTTGCCGGTACGGCGCGCGTTCAAGGGGTACGCGGATCCGGCGATGGCCTTCCCCGGCGAAGATCGACTACACCCTTGTGGCTGGAAAGTTATCCGATCGGGTCGTCAGATGTCATGACTGGTAAGGCATTTGCCCCGGGCAACGACGTCTAACCCTCCGTCAGGCTTCCCCGCCTGCGCGAACGCCGCCCGCGCGGCCGACGGCGGCGCTAAGGTCGGGAACGGAGTGCCGGACGGCGAGGCGGAGGGACGGACGTGGCCGAAGAGCAGAACGGGCCGCAGGGGCAGACGGCCGACACGGGGTCGGTGGGCCCGCGGCTGTGGGAACGCGATCACGAGATGCGCTCCATCGAGCACGCCGTGGAGAAACTGTGCCGCGAGTACGCCGCGGGCGGTCTGAAGATCGGTGAACTCCTGCTCTTCTCGGGCATGCCGGGCATCGGCAAGACCACCATGCTGGAGCAGGTCCGCCGGATCGCCGGGACCCGCCAGGGCTGCACCACGCTGTTCGCCCGGGGCAGCGAGCGCGAGCGCAAGGAGCCGTTCCGCGTGCTGCGGCAACTGCTCATGCCGGTGCTCGGCGCCCTGGACGAGACCGAGCGCAAGGAGGTGTTCGGCAGTTGGTACAACATCGTCGCGCCGGCGATCGGCCTGGCCCCGCCGTCCGGTGAGATCGAGCGCATCGACCCGCAGGGCATCCACGACGGCCTGGACTTCGTCATCACCCAACTGGCGCCCCGCCGGGCCCCGTTGGTGGTG
Organism: Kitasatospora sp. NPDC057198; assembly: GCF_042670125.1. NCBI lineage: Bacteria > Bacillati > Actinomycetota > Actinomycetes > Kitasatosporales > Streptomycetaceae > Kitasatospora > Kitasatospora sp. NPDC057198. The sequence goes on from NZ_JBHUWH010000394.1 coordinate 3,775, forward strand.
ATCGTCGACGACCTGCACGCCGTCGACCAGGAGTCGCTGAGCTGGCTCGCCTCCTTCGCGGTGCGCGCCCGCGAACTGCCCGTGCTGCTGGTCTTCGCCTTCCGGCACGAGTTCGAGGAGGAGGCCCTCCCGTTCGCCCGGCAGATCAAGGACCGGGCCGCCCACAGGCACGAACTGGTGCAGCTCAACCCGGTGTCGGTAGCCGCCATCGTGCACGACGAGTTCGCCGAGGCCGACGACGCGTTCTGCCGCCAGGTCTGGGCGGTCACCGCCGGCACCCCGTTCGACACCGTGGCGCTGGTGCGCGAGGTTCGCGAGCAGAACCTCGAACCGGTCGAGGAGAACTCGCCCCGGCTGCGCGACCTGGCCGCGGCCGCCCGCGGACAGGGCCGCGACTACTGGCTGGAGAAGCTCGGCGTCACGGTCATCCGGTTCGCCTGGGCCGCGGCCCTGCTCGGCACCGAGATCAAGGAGGAGGTGGCCGCCGCGATCTGCGGCCAGACCGCCACCCAGGCCGCCGAGTCGGTCCGGGTGCTGCGCCGGATGCGCGTGCTCACCAGCCAGCCCGACGGCCGGCTGGAGTTCGTCCACCCGCTGATCGCGACCTCGATCTACCAGTCGATCCCGCCCAGCACCCGCACCGGCATGCACGGCCAGGCCGCCACCGTGATCGAGAACGCGGGCGGCTCGCTGCTGGCCGCCTCCCGGCACCTGCTGGAGACCCACCCCGGCGAGGGCGACGACGCGATGGTGCGCAAGCTGCGCCGGGCCGCCGCCGAGAACCTGGCCATCGGCGCGCCCGAAGCCGCCCGCCGCTGTCTGGAGCGCGCCCTGAACGAGCCGCCGGACGAGGAGGACCAGGCCGAGGTGCTGTTCGAGCTGGCCTGCGCCAGCCTGCTCACCGACCCCGAGGCCACCGCCAACCAGCTGCGCCGCGCCATCGACATGGAGCCCGGCCTCAGCCCCGACCTGCGGGTCGAGGCGGTCTTCCGGCTCTCCGAGGTGCTCGCCCACAGCGGCGACCTGGGCCAGGCCGCCGCGCTCTGCCTGGACGAGTCCGAGCGCGCCCCCGAGGGCCCCGGCCGGCTCCGGCTGCTGGTCGCCCACCTGCTGTACACCGCGCTGCAGCGGGACGAGGAGAACGGGCCCGAACGCGCCGGGCGGGTCCGCCGGCTGGTTGCCGACGTCGACCCGGACAGCGAGGCCGCCCGGCCGGTCCGCGCCCTGCACGCCTGGGACCTCAGCCTCCGGGGCCGCAACACCACCGAGGCGCTGCGGGCCGCCGAGGACGCCCTGGTGGACGGCCGGCTGCCGGGCAGCCTCGGCTGGACCAACACCACCTGGAACTTCGAACTGCCCGCCCTGCTCGGCCTGTGCTTCGCCTACAACGACGAACTCGCCCGCGCCGAGAAGCTGTTCAGCTCCGCCATCCTGGAGTTCGAGATCGCCGGGTGGAGCGGCGCGCACCGCGGCTTCGCCTACTTCCTGATGGGGTACGCCCGGCTGCGCCGCGGTTTCCTCCCGGAGGCCGAGGACTTCCTGCGCCGCGGCCTGCGGATCGCCGACCGGATGGGCATGGGCCTGCCGCTGACCTGGAACCTGGTGGGCGTGCTGATCGACACCCTGCTCGCCCGCGGCCGCGACCAGGAGGCGTGGGACGTCGCGGTCAAGTACCGCTTCCTGCCGCCGTACCACCCCACCGCGCTGGTGCTGCCCGACGTGGCCACCACCTACGGCAAGCTGCTGATCTCGCGCGGCGACCACCGGATGGCCGTCGAGGTGCTGGTCGAGATCGGCGACCGGCTGGACAAGCGCGGCTGGCGCTCCACCGTGCACGCCCCGTGGGCCGCCCACCTGGCGGTCGCCACGGCGCAGCACGACCCGGCCGCCGCCCGGAAGATCGCCGAGGACGCGGTCGAGCGGGCCAGGGAGTCCGGCGTCCCGTCGGCGATCGGCACCGCGCTGCGGCTGGCCGCCGCGGTCTGGGAGGGCGCGCACGCCGTGCGGCTGCTCCAGGAGGCGGTCGGCCAGCTGGGCCGCTCCCCGGCGAGCTACGAGCACGCGCACGCCCTGGTCGACCTGGGGGCCGCGCTGGTGCAGGTCGGCCGCATCCGGGAGGCCGAGGAACACCTGTACCAGGGGCTGGAGTTGGCCAAGCACTGCGGTGCCGACGGGCTGGAGGCGCGGGCCCGCGAGGTGCTCGCCGCGGCCGGGCTGCAGCCCAGCCGCCCGACCGTCCCGGCCAAGGACACCCTCAACCAGTACGAGTACGAGGTCGCCCGGCTCGCCGCCCGGCTGCTGCCGCCGCAGCGGATCGCCGAGGAGCTGCGGCTCCCGCTGGGGATCGTCAAGCAGCGCCTGGCCGCCGTGCACCGCAAGCTCGGCACCGGCCCGGAGGGGCTGGCGGACGCGCTCGGATTGCCCACCGACGGCCCCGGGCAGGCTGACTGACGGTCCGGCCGATCCTGTCGGCGCGCGGGGCGGGTCGCCGGTCCGCGCGCCGGGTCGGGCTACGCTGACCGGGCAGGATGATCACGAACCGAGGAGCAGCCCCATGACCGCGCCGGCCGAGCCCACCGAGGTGCACCGGGCACCGTACGACCACTCCGGGGCCGGGATGGGCCTGGAGCGCTGGACGCTGCGGTCCGGCCCGGTCGAGGCGACGGTGATCACCCTGGGCGCCGCGCTGCACACCCTGACCGCCCCGGACCGCTCCGGCACCCCCGCCCAACTGCTGCTGACCAGCCAGGACGTGGGCGCGCTGCTCGGCCCGGCCAAGCACTACGGGGTGACCGTCGGCCGGTACGCCAACCGGATCGCCGGCAGCCGGATCACCGTCGACGGCGAGGACCACCCGCTGCTGCCCACCGGCAACGGCGTCACCCTGCACGGCGGCCCGGACTCCTTCGCGCACCGGGTGTGGGACGCCGAGGAGATCCCCGGCGGGGTGCGGATGCACCTGCACTCGCCGGACGGCGACCAGGGCTTCCCGGGCGCGCTGGACGTCTGGGTCGACTTCACCCTGACCGGCTCCGACCTGGTCATCTCCTACCGGGCGGTGACCAGCAGGCCGACGGTGCTCAACCTCACCAACCACGCCTACTTCAACCTGGCCGGCGAGGGCCGCGGCGACGTGCTGGGCCACCTGCTGACCGTCGACGCGGACGCGTACACCCCGGTCGACGAGCGGCAGATCCCGTACGGCCCGTACGAGCCGGTGGCGGACACCCCGTTCGACTTCACCACCGCCCGGCCGATCGGCGAGCGGATCCACGACGGGCACCCGCAGCTGAAACTTTCACGCGGCTACGACCACAACTGGGTGCTGCGCGAGCGCCCCGCGGACGGGCCGCCGGTGCGGGCGGCGCTGCTGGTGGACCGGGACAGCGGGCGGACGCTGGAGGTGCTGACCACCGAGCCGGGCATCCAGGTGTACACCGCGAACGGCTTCGACGGGGCGGTCACCGGCCCGTCCGGGGTGCCCTACGGCCCGTACGCCGGGGTGGCGCTGGAGACCCAGCACCACCCGGACTCGCCGCACCAGCCGTCCTACCCGTCGACCGAGCTGCGGCCGGGGCAGGAGTTCCGCTCCACCACCGTGCTGCGGCTGGGCACCGGGGGCTGACCCGCCCCGACCGATCGGAAGAGCCCCCGGG
>NZ_JBHUWH010000395.1:0-7417 GCF_042670125.1 Kitasatospora sp. NPDC057198
GGGACCCGGGAGGCTTCGCCGACCGGTCCGGTCCGCGTCGAGCCCGGTGGCAGCACCATCCGCCCCGGCGAGGGGCGCGGGTCCGACGACCGGATGCCGTCCTCGCCGCCGGAGCACCAGTCCCAGCAGCCGGCGCCGCACCCGGAGGCCGCGCCGTCCACCGCCCGCGGCGTCCGGAGCGGGGACGAGCGGCCGGCGCCGACGGACACCCGGCTCCGTCCGCTCGACGAGCCGCCGACCGCCGCCGAGTTGACGAAGCTGCACCAGCACCCGGACGGCCCGACGCTGATCTACCCGCCCGCGCCGGGTCGGGCGGCGCTGCTCTGGCGCGGGATCGGCAACAAGTTCAAGTCCGGGCTGCCGGAGGAGTTGGCGGCGGCCGCCAACTCGCTCCCGCACAGTTCGCAGGGGCGGCACGACTCGGGCAACCTGCTGCCGGACGGCAGGCCGGACGTCAAGGTCAGCACGCACTCCCAGTCGTTCAAGACGCACCTGGACCCGCTGACCCTGAAGGCCCTGCACGGCAAGGCCGCCGGGGCGGTCACCCGCCCGCTGCGCGACGCGCTCGGCGAGGAGGGCCACAACCTCACCACCGGCAACCAGGTGCTGGAGGCGGCGGGCAGGCTGGACTTCCGCACCCAGGAGCACCACCGGCAGCAGGAGGTCCGCCGGAACGTGCTGGAGCGGCTGGCCCGCCAGGACTCGCAGCAGACCTGGCACCCGGTCGACGGGCAGCGGGTGACGGACCAGCTGCACGGCTCGACCTCGGCGACGGAGGGCGTGCAGCGGCTGCTGGGCGGGCACGACGGCCGTCCGGGCTTCGACGGGATCGTGCTGGGCGAGGCGCACGGCGCGTCCCCGAGTTGGGGCTTCCTCAGCGAGAACATGCGCGACCTGAAGGCCGCGGGCGTGGACCGGATCTACGTCGAGTCGCTCCGTGACGACGCCTTCCAGCGCGACCTGGAGGCGTACCAGCGCCCCGGCGGCACCATGTCGCCGAACCTGGAGCAGATGCTCCGCACCTACGACAGGAGCTTCAACTCCCCCGAGGGGAAGGGCCTCTACGACACCGTCGTGCAGGCGAAGGCCGAGGGGGTGGCGGTCCACGCGGTGGACGGCTACCCGGCGCGGCGCCCGTCCGGAGTCGGCATGCGACCGCTGGAGGAGCGCGCGCGGCTGCTCAACTCCTACATGAACCACGCCGTTTCGAACGGCGGCCCCGGCAAGTACGTGCTGGTCACCGGCACGGCGCACGTCCACGAACACCCGACCAGCACCGAGCACCGGATCCCCGGCGTGGCCGAGATGCTCGGCGTCCCGGCGGTCCGGCTCACCGACGCCGGTCTGCCGCACCCGGACGGCGCGCCGCACGACGCGTCCGCCAGGACCGACGCCGGCGACCTGCGCCTCGGCCACCTCGCTCCGGAGCGGACCGGACAGGACCCGGCGGACGCGGCCCGGCCCGACGGCGGCAGCACGTCGACCCCGGCCCCGGCCCCGACCCCGGACCGGAGCGGCCCGACGCGGTCGACCCGCGGCCTCGACGACGAGATCACGCCCGCGCCGCACCCCGCCGAGGGCGGCCGGCAGGGCACCGGCCCCCGGGACTTCGGCTCGCTCCCGTCGTCGCACCCGGCGCCCACGCCGCACCAGGCGCCCCCGGCGCCCCCCTCGACCACCGCGCACGGCACCGGTGCGTCCGAGCACCAGCAGCCCCGTCCGGCGGACGCCACCGCGAGCGCCCGGAGCGCGGACGGTGACACCCCGCCGTCGCAGCCCGCCCCGTCGAACAGCCGCAAGCGCGGACGCGACGAGGACGAGGACGACCAGCCCGTCTCCGAGCGCGAGCCGAAGCGGAGCCGGACGCCGTCGTACGAGAACAGCGACGCGGTGATGCAGGACCGCGGCTTCCGGGCCGTCGGCCCCCACGACCCGCTGACGCAGGACCTGGTGAGCCACCTCGGCGGCGAGGCGAAGGCGCACCCGCCGGTGACCCCCGAACTGCTCGGGAAGGTGAACCCGCACGCCGCGCCCGTCCACCCGGGCGAGGGCTTCCGGGTCGGCGACGACCTGAACGCCTGCATGGAGAACGTCGAGGCGTACCGGGACACCCACTTCGGCCGTCCCCGGGTCGCCGGGCAGACGCTGCACGGGGACGTGGAACAGAACCCGGGCAGCACGCTGTGGAAGCGGCACGACGCCCCGGCGCGGTTCGGCGAGGGCACCGCCGCGGTCCCGAAGCTGATGGAGACGGTCCGGGCCGGCGGGCCGGGCAGCTTCGCCACCGTGCTCGGCGCGGGCAGGGAAGGCACCGGCCACGTGGTCGCGCTGGTCCACGACCAGGACGGCCAACTGCGCTGGGCCGACCTGTCGGACCGCACGACCGCCCCCGCGACCGGCGGACTGCCGGAGAACTTCCGCTCCGACTGGACGGTGTGGGCCTCGGTCGCCGACCCGCACGGGAACAACATCTCCGGCCCGCACGACCCGGAGTTCGTGAGCACCTACTCCGACTTCGCCCGGTCCGGGGACGACGGCTTCGGCACCGCGTCCTCGTCCACCCACCCGCCCGCCGGGAGCGACGACTACGAGCACAAGATCGACGGCGAGAAGGTGTTCGACACCATCACCACCTTCCTCGGCGGATCCCCCGACTTCGAGCAGGTCCGCAGCGAGGTGGAGGGGTACGACCGGCCCGCGCTGGTGCAGGGCGACACCGACACGATCCTCGCCGGGTACCGCAGCGAGAAGTTCCGGCACGTGGACGTGCTCATGCGCGGACTGGAGCCGGCCATCACCAAGGTCGACGAGGCGCTGGCCGAGGTGCAGCGGGAACTGCCGACCGCGGGCCCCGACCGGAGGGTCGAACTGGCCGCCCGGGAAAGCGGGTTGAAGGAATCGCGGGAGCTGCTCCAGGACCAGCTCGACCGGATGACGATCTTCCAGCACGAGCGGTTGAAGGGCCGGCTGAAGGGCAACGACCTCGCCACCCTCACCCGGGAGCGCCAGGAGGCGGAGACCCGGGTGCTGCCGCGCGCCATCGAACGGATTAAGGCGGAGGAGGCCCGCACCGAGGCCCTGCTGGCCGAGGCCAAGGCGATGGACGCGGTGGAGCAGCAGCGGCCGATGCCCAAGTCGGAGAAGCCCTCCAAGATGTTCGCCAGCCGGGCCGACGAGCTCGAGAAGTACCGCAAGGTGGAGCTGGCGGCCGACCGCGTGCAGCGCGAGCAGGCCCTGAAGGCCGCCGAGACGGCGCTGAAGGCGGCCGGCGTGCCGGTCGACCTGAAGAACGGCGTGGCGGCCCCGGTCAGGCCGGTCTCCCCGGTCGGGAAGTCGGTCCCGGTCCCGGAGCCCGGTGCGCCCGCGAAGCCCGCCGCCGGCGGGAAGTCCGCGGCGGCCCCGAAGGCGAAGAGCTCCAAGGACGTCGCCGCCGAGTGGAAGCAGTTCGAGGACAACTACCGCAACGCGTTCGGCTACTCCGAGCACGCGCTGCAACAGCAGCAGCCGCACGCCGAACAGGTGGTGCGGCGGCTCAGCCCGCAGGGCGACGCCCAACTGGCCAAGGCGTCGGTCAACCGCAACCACGTGATCGCCGACTACATGGTGCACAAGTACGTGACGGCAGCGGTGTTCAAGGCCCGCGCGCTGGACGAGAACGGCCGTCCGGCGGCTTCGGAGGCGTTCGGCGACTTCGTCTCCGTGATGGCCCCGGACCAGCACCGGATCCTCGACACCTACGGCACCAAAGCCGCGCAGCGGCTCAGGACGGGCGGATCGGAGGAAGCGGTGCTGGTGCGCCGCGACCTCACCGCCAAGCCGGCCGACGTCGACCTGAGGGCCACCTACGGCAACGAGGAACTGCAGGGGGCGTTCGACCCGGCCGGGGTCAACGACCACCGGAGCGCCGCCGACGCCAGGGAGAAGCTGGAGCACGAGCTCGGCCGCAACGGCCTGGACGTCCCGACGCGCGGGCAACTCGACGCGCTGGCGGCCGCGGTGGACGGCGTGCACCCCACCGACCCGACCCCCGGACAGCTCAAGGCCGTCCGCGACGCGATGGGGGACCTCGAGACGAGGGTCAGGGAACAGGCGGTCGAGGACCTCGCCCTGGTCAACGGCATCACCGGCCCGCGGATGCTGGACGAGACGGTGTCCGCGCTGCGCGACGCGGCCGTCCGCTCCGACGGGTGGCTGACCCAGGGGGACCGCGACCACCTGGCCGGACGGCTGGACGACCTCGCCGCCCGGCCGCTGCCCGCCGCCGGCAAGCAGGCGCTCACCGACACGGCGAAGGCCCTGCGCGGGAACCGGGCCACCGCGGCCGACCTGACCGGGCTCGCCGACCGGCTGCCGGGCGACCGCGACGGGTTGCGGGCCGGCGAGATCGACCGGCGGCTCGGCGAACTGGGCAACCCGACCAAGGACACCAAGCGTGCGGAGACCAAGGCCGACGCGGAAGTGGCGGCCGCGGAGAAGAAGCGGGACAACCTAACGAACGACCTCAGCCAGGCCAGGACGGACCTGCCGCTCCAGGAGGCCGCGCACGCCCAGGCCAAGCAGCAGGCCGAGGACTCGGCGAAGGACGCCAAGGCGGACCCGAACGACGCGGTCGCGAAGGCGAAGGCCGAAGCCGACGCCGCGGTGGAGAAGGAACTCAGGGAGAAGGCCAAGGACACCCGGGAGAGGATTCCGAAGCTCGAGACCAGGCTGGTCAACGCCGAACGGGACGTGGCGACCGCGAAGACGGTCCGGGCGCGGGTGCACGAGGTGTACGCCCAGGAGCTCCAGGACAACGTGCAGCCTGGCAAGCAGCCGACCGCGGCGCAGAAGGGCGCCGCCGCCCGGGTGGCGTGGACGGTGGCCGACGTGGAACTGGTCGGCCGGCAGTACGGCGGTGTGCACGCGCGCGCCGGTGCGGGCGGGAACCACCCGGCCGGGATGTTCGACCGGGCGCTCACCGCCCAGGTCGAGGACGTGCCCGCGCTGATCGAGGAGATCACCGCCGGGCTGTCCAACAGCGGCTCCAACCTGCGCTTCGGCGACGAGACGGTCAACAAGTGGATCCAGAACTTCCTGGACCCGCACATCATCCGCGACCCGGAACTGCTGACCGCCGTCGCCCACGGCCAACTGCCGGCCGAGGCGCTGTACGCGCCGCACACCGCCGACCTGGTGCAGGCGGTGCGCAGGCTGGAGGCGGCCGGGCTGGTGCCGCCGGAACTGCGCGACATCATGGCGTCCAAGACCCAGACCGACCTGGAGCCGAAGCCGAACGACACGCAGAGCCCCAGCTCCCGGCTCATCGTCGAGGACCTCGGGGTGGTGTCGGACCCCGCCCCCGAGCTGCCGGTGTCCTCCTCCGGCGACTTCGCGGCCCGTGCCGGGGCCAACCCGCTGCCGACCGACCGGCTGGCGCGGCTGGGCAACGAGGAGATCCACCGGCTCGACCAGGTCCGGCAGCCGGGCGACATCGCGGTCACCACCACGACCGCCGACCCGGACGCGATGGTGATCGACTCCGACCCTCCGTCCTCGCAGCCCGCACAGCCCCCGCAGCCCTCGCACGTCCCCGACGGGGACACGGTGATGGCCGACGGCACGGGCACTGCCACCACCGACCGTCCCAACCTGAAGCGCGGCCGGGACGCGATGGACTCGGACAGCGACTCCGACTCCGGCGACACGTCCCGCGCGAGCAAGCTCCACCGGCCGATGGCCGGCCTCAGCCTGAACGGGCCGACCCCGCCCCCGTCGACCACCGCCCACGGCGGCGGCCCCCAGGGCTTCGGCAGCGTCCCCGCGTCCCCGCGGCCGGACGCGACCCCGCCGGTCGAGCAGCACGTCGCCGAGCCGATGGAGCTCGACACCCCGCCGCACAGCCCCGCCGCCGAGCCGATGGAGCTGGACACCCCGCCGCACAGCCCCGTCGCCGAGCCGATGGAGCTGGACACCCCGCCGGTCGAGCAGCATCCCGTCGACCGGGACGGCGACGCCGTGATGCAGGAGCCGGGAGACCAGGCCCAGGCCGACCAGGCGCCGGCGGCCCCGCCGCAGGGGGCGGCCGAGCACGGGACCAAGCGTGGCCGCGAGGAGGACGAGGAACCCTCCGGGCAGCCGGAGGCCAAGCGGCGCCGGACGCCCGAGTACGAGAACAGCCAGGCGGTGATGGAGGACCGGGGCTACGAACGGATCGGCCCGGACCACCCGTTGACCGGCGAGCTGGTCAACTACCTGGGCGGTGCGCCCAACTTGCACCCGCCGATGAGCAACTCGCTGCTCCAGAAGGTCAATCCGCACCGGGAGCCGGTGGAGCCCGCCGGGAGCTTCCGGCCCGGCGACGACCTGAAGGCATGCCTGGAGAACGTCGAGGCATACCGGGACACCCACTTCGGACGCCCCCGGGTCTCCGGGCAGACCGTGCACGGCACCGTCGAGCCGATCCCCGGCAACACGGTCTGGAAGCGGCACGACGGCCCCGCACTGTTCGGTCAAGGGCCGGACGCCGTACAGAAGTTGATGGAGACGGTGCAGGCCGGCGGCCCCGGCAGCTTCGCCACCGTGCTCGGCATCGGAACGTCCGGCATCGGCCACGCGGTCGCCCTGGTCCACGACCGCGACGGCACGCTGCGCTGGGCCGACCTGACCGACCGCAGGGTGACCACCGCCAACGGGGCGATGCCCGACAACTACCACTCCGACTGGACGGTATGGGCCTCCGTCGCCGACCCGCACGAGAACAACATCTCCGGGCCGCACGACCCGCAGTTCATGGAGCGGTTCAGCACCTTCGGCGAATCGTCCCACCCGTCCGACCCGATGGACATCGACACCTTCGGCGCGCGGCGCGAGGACGCGGACGGGGACTCCGACACGGCTTCGGTGCGCTCCGACGACTCCGGGTCCACCGTGTGGCACGACGCGGTCGAGGAGATGTCGCCGTCCGCCCGGTCCGGCGACGAGTCGCCCACCGAGTGGCACGACGCGCTCGAGCAACTGCCCGTGTCCGAGCACGCGGAGTCCGGCAGCGCCCCGCACGGGGGCCCGGTTCCCGGGCGGCACGAGCCGGAGATCGCCGGCACCACCACGAACCCCACCGACCGGACCTCGGCCCGCGACAACCGCCCGGAGGACGCCCCGGAGAACGCCCCGGAGAACGGCGGGACCGTTCCGGTGCCGCCCCGACCGGCCGACACCTCCTCGACCGTCGTTCCGCCGGTCGGTGCGCACGGAGGCGCAGGCCCGACCCGCCCGCGGTCGACCTCCGACCCGGCCGGGCTCGGCACGCGCGCCCCGGCCCCGCACCGGCCCGACGGCAGCGTCCCCCCGCTGACGCGCAGCAACTCGTCCCGTGCCACCACGTCGCACGCGACCACGGTCACGCCGGAGCCGCACACCACCACGATCACGCCCGAGTTCC
>NZ_JBHUWH010000396.1:0-7404 GCF_042670125.1 Kitasatospora sp. NPDC057198
GCCGTACCGCGCCCCCGGGGGCGGATCACACGGGCGGGGCGACGAAGACGCCGCGGTCGACGTCGTTGAAGGACTCCTTGGCGACGATCTCGCTCATCGGGTTGGCGGTGCCCCACTGGTCGGTGACCTCGGGCTGCGAGAAGTCGTAGACGTGCGGGTGCCAGGTGTCCTCGTCGAGGGACTCCAGTTCGGTGGTGTACTCCACCGTGTTGCCGTGCGGGTCGAGGAAGTAGGAGAAGGTGTTGTTGCCCGCCAGGTGCCGGCCGGGGCCCCAGATCTTGCGGACGCCCGCCCGCAGCAGCCGCCCGGTGCCGTACATGTACTCGTCCAGGCCGCGCAGTTCGAACGAGATGTGGTGCAGCGAGGTGTGCGGGCCCTTGGCGAGGGCCATCGAGTGGTGCTGGTTGCTGATCCGCATGAAGTGCATGACCTCGCCCATGTGCGGGGAGGAGAGCGTGTCGGAGAGCCGGAATCCGAGGTGCCGCTCGTACCAGAGCCGGGTGCGGTCCAGGTCGGGCGAGTTGAGGACGACGTGGGAGAGCCGGACGGGCACCGACTCCTTCTCCTCGATCCGGCGGTGCTGCCGGGCGGCGACGTCGGCGGAGACCTCGATCGTGCGGCCGTCGCAGTCGAAGAAGCGGAAGCCGTAGCCGCCGCCGGGGGTGTCGACGCTGCCCGGCCGGGTGATCAACTCGACGCCCTGGGAGAGCAGTTGCTCGGCTATGGTGTCGACGTCGGCGGGGGTGGCGGCGCCGTAGGAGACCAGGTCGAGGCGCTTCTCCTCCGCCCGGCGCAGGCGCACCACGTACTGCTCGGGGGAGCCCTCGGCGGCCAGGAAGGAGATCCCGTCGTCGGAGGCGGTCTCGGTCAGGCCCCAGACTCCGGAGTAGAAGTCGAGCTGCTTCTCGAAGTCGGGTACGGCGAGGTCGACGTGCCGCAGGTGGGTGAGCAGGCGGTTCATGGGTGGTCCTCCTCGGTGGGAAGCGTCGTCGGAAGGGTCAGAGGCCCAGCAGGGCGGCGGCGTTGGCGCCGCGGACGGCGGCGTGGTCGGTGGGCGGCAGACCGGCCTCGGCGAGGGCGGCGAGCGGGTCCCCGGTGCCCATGTCGAACGGGAAGTCGGAGCCGAGCAGCACCCTGTCAGCGCCCGCCGCGCGGATCAACTCCCGCAGTACGTGCGGGTCGTGGACGAGGGAGTCGAAGTACAGCCGGCGCAGGTAGGAGCTGGGTTCGTGCGCGCAGCCGCGGGCGTCGGGGCGGGCCCGCCAGGCGTGGTCGGAGCGGCCGATGTGGGTGGGCAGGTAGCCGCCGCCGTGCGCGGCGATCAGCTTCAGGCCGGGGTGGCGGTCGAGGACGCCGGAGAAGACCAGGTGGGAGAGGGCGACGGCGTTCTCGGTGGGCTGGCCGACGGTGTTGGACAGGTACCAGCGGTCGAGGCGCTCGTCGAGGGTGCAGCCGAAGGGGTGCAGGAACAGCACCGCCCCGGCCCCCGCGGCGCGGGCCCAGAACGCCTCCAGCGCCGGGTCGGAGAGCTCCACCCCGGGTGCGTGGCTGGAGAGTTCGACGCCGAGCAGGCCGAGGGAGAGCGCGTGGTCGAGTGCTTCGACGGCGAGGTGCGGGTGCTGGAGCGGGATCAGGCCGAGGCCGCGCAGCCGCTCGGGGGCGTGGGCGCAGTGCGCGGCGGTGGCGGTGTTCGCCGCCTCCCAGACCTTGCGGGCGGTCTCCTCGTCGGCCCAGTAGTGGTAGTGGGAGGGCGACGGGGAGACCAGTTGCACGTCGACGCCCTGGGCGTCCATGGCGGCGAGCCGGGCGGCCGGGTCGGTGAGCAGCGGGATCCGGGCGGCAACCATCGGGCCGTTGACGGACATCGCCTGCGGGCCGTTGCGGCGGGCGTCCAGGGCCTTGGCGCGGGCGAGGCCCGGCTGTCCGGCGACGAGGGCCTCGACCCCGGGCAGCAGCAGGTGGGCGTGGACGTCGACGGCCGGGCCGGTCACGGGGTCTCCTTCAGGACGGCGCTGGTGCGGGCCATCAGGCCGGGGACGTCGGCGTCGCGGACGCCGTCCATCATCCACTGGCCCAGTCGGCAGGAGTTCTCCACCACCGTCCGCACCCGGGGCAGCCGCCGGGCGTGGTAGTCGAGCAGCAGCTGCTCACTGAACTCCTCGGCCCCGGTGAGCAGTTCGGCCAGAACGAGGACGTCCTCGAGGGACATCGCGGCGCCCTGGGCGAGGGTGGGCGGGCAGGCGTGGGCGGCGTCGCCGACCAGCACGACCCGGCCGCGGTGCCAGGGGCCCTCGACCAGGTGCCGGTCGAACCAGGTGTAGTTGACCTGCGCCGGGTCGGTGAGGGAGGCGGCGATCCGCTCCCAGTGGCCGCCGTACCCGGCCGCGAGGCGGCGCATCTCCTCGGCGTAGCCGGCGGGGTCGATGGTGGCGCGGTCGCGCTTGGGCTCGACCAGGTAGGCGTAGACGGTGTCGGGGCCGGTCGGGCAGTACCCGGCGATGTACGCGGGGCCGCCGTAGGCCAGGTCGGTGCGCTCGACGCCGGCGGGGCGCGGGGCGGGGGCGCGCCAGATCGCCATGCCGGTGGGTTCGGGGCGCTCGGTGATGCCGATCATGGCGCGGGTGGCGGAGGAGATGCCGTCCGCGCCGACCACCAGGTCGTAGCGGCCCGACGTGCCGTCGGAGAACTCGGCGTCCACGCCGTCGGCGTCGGCGCGCAGCGCGGTGGCGGTGGTGCCGAGGCGGACGTTCGCGCCGGCGGCCTTCACGGCGTCGATCAGGATGCGCTGCAGTCGGGGGCGCTGCATGCCGACGGTGGCGGGCAGGTCCTCGCCGCCGGTGCGCACGTCGCGGGCGACGTGCAGCACGGTGCCGTCGGGGGCGGTGATGCCGACCTCGTCGAACGCGAAGCCCGCGTCGCGGACCTGCGGCCACACGCCGATCTCGCGCAGGGCGCGCAGGGCGTTGCCCTGCAGGGTGATTCCGGAGCCGGAGACGTTCCAGTCGGGCTTGGCCTCGATCAGGTCGACGGCGATCCCGGCCCGGCGCAGCAGGACGGTGAGGCCGTTGCCGGCGGTGCCGCCGCCGATCACCAGGACGGTTCGAACGCTGGTGGGTGTCATGGGGGTTGCTCCCTGGCGGGTGGGCCGCGCCTGGTCGCGCGGCGGACGGGAGGGGGGTGCCCGGGGTGGACGGGCCTTCGGGTGGGGCTACTTGACGGCGATCGGGTTGACCGGGGAGCCGACCGCGCCGGTGATCGGCAGCGGGGCGGCGGTCAGCCAGAACTCGTACCTGCCGTCGGCGGCGCAGTGCGCGGCGAGGGCGTCCGGGTCCCACATCTCGCCGATCAGCAGGCCGATGTTGGGGATGGCGACCTGGTGCAGCGGCTGGAAGGCGTGGTCGAACTCGTTGGGGCGGACTTCGAAGCCCCAGGTGTCGGTGGCGATCGCGGCGATCTCGGTGCGGTGCAGCCACCCGGCGGTGGTGAAGGACAGGCCGGGTGCCGGTCCGCCGGCGTACTCGCCCCAGCCCTCGCGGCGCACCCGGCTGAGCTGGCCGGTGCGGACGATCACGATGTCGCCCCGGCCGACGGCCGAACCCGGGCCCTGGGCCTCGATGGTGGCGCGCAGGTGCTCCTCGGTGACCGCGAAGCCGTCGGGCAGTTCGCCGTCCGTGCCGATCGCCCGTCCGACGTCCAGGAGCACGCCCCGTCCGGCGATCTGGTGGTCCATGTGCTCGATGCCGGTGACCAGGTCGCCCTCGGAGGTGACGGTGGTGGCGGCGTCGCGGCCGTTCCACGCCCTGCCGTGGTCGAAGATGTGGCCGAGGCCGTCCCACTGGGTGGAGCACTGCAGCGGCATGGCGATCACGTCGTCGGCGCCGCCGATGCCGTGCGGGAAGCCCTGGAGTCCGGCGGCGGCGTCGGTGCCGGTGTCGAGCATGGTGTGCACGGGGTTGGTGCGCCGCCGCCAGCCGCGCTGCGGGCCGTCCATGTCGAAGCGCTGGGCGAGCGAGAAGCTGACGCCCTGCCGGATCAGCCCGGCCGCCTGCTGCCGCTTGGCGCCGTCCAGGAAGTTGAGGGTGCCGAGGCGGTCGTCGGCGCCCCAGCGGCCCCAGTTGGAGTACGCCTTCGCGGCGGCGGCTATCGCGCCCTCGGGGTCGGTGCGGTCGGGGGCGTTCACGCGGACTCCCGCACGCAGCGGGTGCGCTGGGCGCCGAGGCCGGTGATGGTGCCGTCCATGACGTCGCCGTCGGCGAGGAAGCGGCCCCAGTGCATGCCGTTGCCGGCCGGGCTGCCGGTGAGGACCACGTCCCCGGGCAGCAGCCGGGTGGTCTGCGAGGCGTAGGAGACCATCCGCGCCACGCCGAAGAGCATGTCGGCGGTGGACTCGTCCTGCATGGTCTCGCCGTTCAGCTTCAGCGTGACCCGCAGGTCGGCGGGGTTCCCGGCGAAGGCGGCGGGCACCAGGTAGGGGCCGAGCGGGGTGAAGCCGGGGGCGTTCTTGCAGCGCAGCCAGTCGGTGCCGATCTCCGGCATGTCGCGGCGGAAGACCAGTTCACGGGCGGTCAGGTCGTTGGCGATGGTGTACGCGGCGACGTGCCCGAGGGCTTCCTCCGGGGTGACCCGGTAGGCCGGGGCGCCGATGACGGCGGCGAGTTCGAGCTCCCAGTCCGGCTTGGTGCACCAGGCGGGCAGCACCACGTCGTCGTACGGGCCGGTGATCGAGGACGGCAGGCCGATGAACACGTACGGCTGGTCCTCGGCGGCCCGGCGGTCCATCATCGCGCCGATCTCGGCGCGGGCCTGCTCGACGGTGCGCGGGTCGTCGGCGGGGCGGTGCGCGACCGCCAGGTCGATCACGTGCTGCCGGTAGTTGGCGCCGGACTGCAGCAGCTGCCGGGGCTCGACCGGGGCGAGGGTGCGGAGCTCCTCGACGGGGCGCCGGGCACCGTCCGCCCGCGCCGCCAGGTCGTGCAGGACGGGCAGCGCCTCGTCCCAGCGCTCCAGCAGGTCACGGGTGGTGCCGGGGCTGCCGAGCGCGGGGCGGCCGCGGAGGTCCAGGACCAGGCCGTCGGCCACCAGGCCGGGGAAGGGCGCGCCGTCGCCGTCGGCGAAGGTGCCGAGGGCGAAGGGGCCGGAGAGTTGCGCGTGCGTTGCCACGAGGTCTCCTCTCGATGCGTTGCGACTAATCTGGCCCCACCACGGCAATCATGGAAATCAATTCTGTAGATACGACCCATCCACCGGACGGATAGGCAGGTCGACCCCGGATGAACCTCGCGACCCTCGACCTCAACCTGCTCCCCGCGCTGCGCGCCCTGCTGGAGGAGCGCAACGTCACCCGGGCCGGCCGCCGGCTCGGGCTCAGCCAGCCCGCGATGAGCGCCGCCCTGGCCCGGCTGCGCAAGCACTTCGGCGACGAGCTGCTCACCCGCTCCGGCAACAGCTACGCCCCCACCCCGCTGGGCACCGCGCTGCTCACCATGACCGGCCCCGCCTGCGACCTGCTGGAACGGGTCTTCACCTGCCAGGCGTCCTTCGAACCCGCCACCGCGGAACGCGAGTTCACCCTGCTGACCTCCGACTACGCGGCCGCGGTCTTCGGCGCGGGCCTCGCCCGGGCCGTGCACGCCGAGGCCCCCGGCATCCGGCTGCGCTTCCAGCAGGTCGGCCCCACCCTGGTCGACTCCATCACCGACTTCCTCGGCTCCGCCGACGGGCTGCTGCTGCCGCACGGGGTGATCACCGGCTACCCGTCCCTCGACCTGTACACCGACCGCTGGGTCTGCCTGGTCGCCGACGACCACCCCGAGGTCGCCGGTGCCCTGACCCTGGACGACCTCGCCCGCCTCCCCTGGGCCGTCTACCAGCGCGCCCACGACGCCCCCGCCACCCGGCAGCTCGCCCTGCTGGGCGTCGAACCGCGGGTCGAGGTCTCGGTCGGGACCTTCCAGCTGCTGCCCGCCATGGTGGCCGGCACCCGCCGGGTCGCGCTGATCCAGGCCCGGCTCGCCGCCCTGCTCGGTCCGCACAGCGGCGTCCGCACCCTGCCCTGCCCGTTCGACCCCGTCCCGCTCACCGAGGCCCTGTGGTGGCACCCCCTCCACACCCAGGACGCCGCGCACCAGTGGCTGCGCGGAACCGCCGCCCGGGTCGGCGACGACCTGCGGGAACAATCGGACCGTCATCTGTTCGACGAATGACGGGTATTCGTACAATCGATCAGCAGTACCATTCCCCGGGACCATCCACCCCGATCAGGATGGCTGCCACCCCGGCCCGCCGACGCGCCCACGACGGACCAGGTATCCGCCGACGCGCCCGCGCCGGACCAGGCGCCCGCCGGCGCACCGGACCCGGTCCTCGCCCGGCCCCGGCTGACGCTGACCCTGCTGATGGCGGGCAGCTGCCTGCCGATCCTCGGCGCCGTCCTGATCGCCCCGGTCATACCGGACCTCCAGGACCACTTCGCCTCCGTCTCCGGCGTGGACGCCCTCGCCCCCGTGGCACTGACCATCCCCGCGCTCTCCCTCGCGATCATGGCCCCGTTCGCGGGCGCGATCATCGACCGGCTCGGCCGCCACCGGCTGCTGGTGATCGCCACCGTGCTCTACGCGATCGTCGGCACCGCCCCGCTCTGGCTCGACTCGCTGCCCGCGATCATCGCCAGCCGGGCCCTGGTCGGCGTCGCCGAGTCCGCCATCATGACCTGCTGCACCACCCTGATCGGCGACTACTGGAGCGGCAAGCAGCGCGAGAAGTACCTCGCCCTGCAAGCGATCTGCTCCGCCGTCTCCGCCACCGCCTTCTTCGCCCTCGGCGGCGCCGCGGGCTCGGCGGGCTGGCGCGCCCCGTTCTGGGCCTACGCCGTCGGCCTGCTGCTCGCGCCCCTGCTGGCCACCGTGCTGCGACCGGCCAACCGCCGCACCGACGCCGCCGCGGCCCCCGCCCTGGCCCCGTTCGGCCCGCTGCTGCGCCGCCTGCTGGCCCCCTGCGCGCTGACCTTCTTCGGCGCGATCGTCTTCTACACCATCCCCGTCGAGACCTCCTTCCTGCTCAAGGACCTCGGCACCGAGGCACCCGCCACCATCGGCCTGTGCACCGCGATCGCCAGCGCCGCCACCGTCGCCGGCGCCGCCGCCTTCACCCGCGTCACCGACCGCGCCGAGCGCCTGCTCCCCTGGACCCTCGCGCTCTGCGCGGTCGGCTTCGGCATCATCGCCGTCGCCGGCAACGTCCCCCTGCTGGTCGTCGGAGCCGTCGTCAACTGCCTGGGCACCGGCATGCTGCTGCCCACCCTGATCAACCGCACCATCGCCCTGCTCACCCCCGCCAACCGCGGCCGCGGCACCGGCCTGTGGAACAGCGCCTTCTTCCTCGGCGAGTTCGTCTGCCCGCTGATCC
>NZ_JBHUWH010000397.1:0-7356 GCF_042670125.1 Kitasatospora sp. NPDC057198
CCCCGCCCCCGCGGGCCCGGCGGGGGGGGCCGCGTCCGCACCCCGGGGGGCCGCGGCCGCGCCGTCACCGTGTCACCGTCCGGTCCCGATGCGGTCCGGAATCGGCGTCTTCGCCCACCTCCGGCATCCGGCCCCCGTAGCGTCCTGCCCCGTGCCGCCGTACGGGTCCAGCAGCCCCGGGCGCGCACCGCACTCCACCACGCACCCAGGGAGCACCACCACCATGACCGGACGTCACCCGATCGCCGCCCGCGCCCTGACCGCCGCCGCGGCGCTGGGCATCGCGCTCGCCCTCGCCGCCTGCGACCCGGACGGGACGGAGGACGCCGCCCCGGCCGCGACCGCCGCCACCGCGCAGCCGACCGAGGGCGCACCGGCCGCCTCCCCGAAGCCCACGGCCGCCGCACCCTCCCGCTCCGCCTCCCCCGCCGCCGCCCCGGACGGAAAGCGCACCCTGACCGAGGCCCGCACGGCCGGCGGCCTGACCCGGGCCACCGGGGACGCGCAACTGAGCGACGTGCCGGTGGACCCGGGCGAGATGCGGGACGGGATGAACCTGGTGGAGGCCAACTACGTCCGCACCGGCGGGAGTCCGGGCCGCCCGGTGCTGTTCGCCGGGGTCGACGGCGTGCCCGAGGAGCCGAGCGTGCGCCGCGAGCACCTGTGGCGCGGCCTGATCGACTACGCCCTCGGCCAGGGCTCCACCGGCGACCCCGGCACCTCCACCGCCTACCCGGCCGGACCGCTGGGCGGCAACCTCGAGTGCTTCCCGCTCGGCGCCGACGCCCTGTGCGGCTGGGTCGACTCCTCGACCGCGGCCGTCGCACTGTTCCCCGCCACCACCCCCGCGGACGCCGCCGGGCAGTTCCTCCGGATGCGCGCCGACCTCGAGCACTGACGCTCCGTCAATTCCGGACTGCACCACCAGGGGCCGGGGAAACGTCGGCAGACGAGCACGCACCATCAGGGGCCCGGGGAACTGTCGGCAGACGGGCATGCACCACCAGGGGCCCGGGGAACGGCGGGGCCGTGCTGCTGACGGCCGGAGCCCATCGAAGTGTCCGTGCTGCTGCGTGCCTGAAACAGAACCAGAAGCCGATGCATGCAACGGCAGTGAACCGCCAGCAGCCACGGCCTCGCCGTTCCCCGAGCCCCTGGCGGTGCACCCCCTCCGCAGTGACAGCCCAACACAGACCGGGAGCCTTTCCGTGAGACCACTCGACACCTGGCGGACGGCGACGTCCGTCCTCCCCCGCCGCACCGCGCTGCGCCTGCTCGGCGCCTCCGTCGTCACCGTCGCGCTCGCCGCCTGCAGCGGCAAGGCCGGCCCGGGGCTGGGCGCGGTCGCCCTGGGCAAGTTCGCGGCGGGCCGCTGGGAGGTCTCCGCCCCCGACGCCAACTACCCGCAGTGGACGCTCACCGTCACCGAGGACGGCACCTGGAAGGGCGAGTACCAGGCCGACGACGGCACCGGCAACACCTCCCTCCAGACCGACTCGGGCACCTGGTCGCTGGCCGGGCAGGCGCTGCACGTCACCATCGAGGACAACGACCACACCGCGGACGCGTCCCGGCTCCCGGAGAGCGTCAGCGGTGACGCGTCCGCACAGTTCGACTGGACGTTCGGCAAGCGGACCGACGGCATGCGGGCCACCTACACCGCCGGGACGAAGACCCTGGTCCTGGTCCGCTCCAGGCACGGCGGTGACCAGACCATCACCGCCGTCCGCGCCTGACCGCGGGTCCACACCGGCCGTCCGGACGGCCGTCCGACCGTCCGGCCGTCCGACCGCGTCGGCGGGTGCTAGAAATCCCTGGTGGACGATCACCCCGCACCCGCCCTGCGCGTCTTCGTCGCGCTGGCCCCGCCCGACGAGGCCAAGGACGAACTCGCCCGCGCCCTGCGGCCCGCGTACGCCGCGCACCCCCGGCTGCGCTGGAACCGGATCGAGGACTGGCACATCACGCTGGCCTTCCTCGGCGAGCTGCCCGCCACCGCCGTCCCGCCGCTGCGCGCCGCCCTGGCCGACCGGGCCGCCGGACAGCCCGCCCTGCGGCTGGGCCTGCACGGCGGCGGGCACTTCGACGGACGGCTGCTGTGGAGCGGCGTCGGCGGCGACCTGGACGGCCTGCACCGGCTGGCCGCCGGAGTCCGCGCCCTGGTCCGGTCCCTGGGCCTCGACTACCGCGACCGCCCGCTGCACCCTCACCTCACCCTGGCCCGGGCCCGCCGCGACGACCCCGCCGGCGTCCCGGCCGGCGCCGCCACCCTGACCGGCTTCACCGGCCGCCCCTGGTGGACGCCCCGCCTGCACCTGGTCGGCAGCACCCCCCTCCGCACCCCCGAACCCCTGCGCTACCGCGACATCGCCTCCTGGCCGCTGGCCGTCCCGCCGAAATCCGGGTGACAGCGCCGACCGCCCTGCTCCAGGATGACGGCCGTGACACACGCGGGCGGGGACGGGGACTGGCTGGCACCGACGACGGCGTTCCTGGCCGCGCTGGACGCGGTGGTCTGGGACAGCCTGGAGACCTCCTTCTGGGAGGAAACGATCAAGGGCGTGCCGCGCGCCCTGCGCCGGATCGTCTGCGCCGGGCCCGGTTCCACGGAGGACGACTGCGACCCGCTCTACGGCCTCGTCGCCTATCCGGGGGACCCGACCCCGTCCGCGGCGGCCGTCGCCCTGCCGTTCGTCCTCACCCTCGCCGCCGACCCCCGGATCGGCGCCCGCACCACGCTCACCCGGCTGCTGGCGCAGGCGGACCCGACGGTCCTGTCCGAGCCGGACCGGGCCCGCCTGCTGGCGCTGCGCACCGACCCGGATCCGGCGGTGCGCCGGGCCACCCTCCCGCCGAGGGCCGACCTGGCCGAACTGCTGGAGCGCTGGCGCACCGAACCCGACCCGGCGGTGCGCGTGCCCGTCCTGTTCGCCCTCGGCAAAGCCGCGGCCGCCCCGAACGCCGGCCCGGCCACCGTCGCCGCGCTCCAAAGCCTGCTGGAGCCGCTGCTGGACGGCGACGACCCGGTGCTGCGGGTCGCCGCCGTGTACACCGCCGCCGGGTTGGACCGTGATCTGCCGGTGCGTCAACTCGACTTCCTGATACGGGTTTTCGCCGATCCGACCCTGCCGCCCAGATTCGCGGAGCTCTGGCACGAGCCGCTCTACGACTTCCCCGGCGACCGCGAGTCCGCCCTCCGGGGCATCCACCACCGCCTGGGGCACGACCCCGCCGCCCGCCTCTCCTTCGCCCTGCGCCTGATCGAGGCGTCCGGACCGACCGGCGACGCCCCGCTGCGCCGGGCCGCCCTGGACCTGGCCTGGCACGACCTGCTCCAACGGCCTTCCACCGCAACTGCGTTGCTCCCGGTGGCGGGCGCCCTGCTGGACGACCCGGACGGGCCGGTCCGGCTGCGGGCCGCCAACCTGCTCGCCGCGATCGGCCCGGCCGCCGCCCCGTACGCCGACCGGCTCGCCGCACTGCTCGGCGACGACGCCGATGACCCCGAACTGGCCGGCACCGTGGGCCAGTTCGCCCGCTGGGCGCTCGCCAGGAGCGGCGACCCGCGCGCCCTGCCCGGCCTGGTCGAGGCACTCCGTGCCCAGGCCGGGGAACCGGACCGCGGCTACATCACCACGGACCCGCGACGGCCCGCCCCCGCCCACCTGCTGGCCCCGCTGCGGGCGCACGCGGACGTCCTGCTCCCCGCGATCCGCACCGCCCTGCGCGACGACGGGCCCAGGGGCCCGCTGACCCTCCCGCTCCTGGACACGCTCGAGTCCTGGGGCGGGGCCGCGCTCCCCGCCCTGCCCGACCTGGTCCCGCTGCTCGCCGACACCTGGACCGCCCAAGCCACGGCCGAAGTGCTGAGCTCCCTGGGTCCGGCCGCCGCAGCCGCCCGGCCGGCCCTGCTCGCCTGCCCCCTGGCCGACCAGCCGTGGGTCCCCCGGGCCGCCACCCGCCTCGACCCGGACCGCGCCGCGGCCCTGCGCCGGGTCGGCGCCGCGGTCCTGGCCGCCGACCCCCCGGGGCGCGCCCCCTTCGCCGACCTGGCCCGGTTCGGCCGCGCCGCCGCTCCGTACGCCGACCACGTCCGCACCGCGTACGAGCGCGTCGAGCATCCGTGGGAACGGCTCTCCGCCGCGATCGCCCTGTGGTCGATCACCGGCGAGGACGACCCCGCCGTCCGGGCCCTGGAGGAGTTCGTGCTGCCGGTCGCCGACGGCACCGAGAACCACGGCTTCCTCCGCGACGCCCTCGACTGCCTGGCCCGGATCGGCACCACCACCCCCGCGATCCGCACCGCCCTGCTGACCGCCCGCGCCTCGGACCGCCGCCTGGCCCGCTCCGACGGCTACCCGGCGATCCTGGAGGACGAGGACCTGCGCACCCTGATCGACCGGGTGCTCGCCCTCGGCGCCGACGACGCGGCGGATGCGGTCGCCCCCGGCAGCTGACACCCCCGGGCGCACAGCCCTCCGCCTCCGACTCGTCGGCCCACCGGTTCGACCAGGCGTCCTCGGCGGCGTCCGCCACCCGGTGGAGGTCCTCGCGGCACGTCCGGTCGACGGCTCCGGCGGGATGGCTGCGGACCTCGGCCCGGGACCCGGTCGTGCGACGCGATGCGGCGGGTGCGCCGGTCCGGGTCAGCCGGACAGGGTCAGCCGGTCCGGGTCAGCCGGACAGGGCCCAGCGGAACAGGGGGGTGAGGAACGGGGGCAGCAGGATGACGGCGAGCGGGAAGAGGAGCAGGCCGCAGCCGGCCGCGCAGCCCTTGCCGGCGCGCTCGAGCGGGGGGCCGGAGGCGAGGGCGGCGAGGGCGGCGGAGAGCAGCAGGGCGGCCAGCAGGACGGCGCCGGCCAGGACGATCACTCCAGCTGCCATCGCGCGGTCTTCCGTTCTCGGGTCCTCCAGGAGAGGGTGGTTCGTGTGCGTGGGAATCATAGCCGCCCCCGCGCGGCGGCCTCCGGGCGCGAACGTTTCAGCGGGCCGGCGGCCCGGAGCTGGGTGGATCGGGGCGGGGCGGGGGTGCGGGGTTGACGCACCCGGGGCCCGTTTCCACCATGGGAGCGCTCCCACAACTCCACCCGCACCCCCCACCCGGGAGGAACCACCCCATGCTGTTCCACAGCAGACCAGCCGGCCCCCGGCGTCGCCGCCCGCTCGCCGCGACCGCCTCGGCCGCCCTCGCCCTGGCGGCAGCCGCACTGCCGCTGGCCGCCCCCACCGCCTCCGCCGCGGACCCGGTGCCCGCCGGCGACACCACGGTGACGGTCAACCCGGCCGCCGGCCTGGGCACCGTCGGCGCCGCCGCACTCGGCGCCAACACCGCCATCTGGGACGCGCACATGAACGACCCCCAGGTGGTCTCGCTGTACCAGCAGGCCGGGATCGGCGCGCTGCGCTACCCCGGCGGCTCGTACTCGGACATCTACCACTGGGTCGACAACACCGCGCCCGGCGGCTACGTCGCCCCGGGCACCGACTTCGACGCCTTCATGGGAACGGCGAAGGCGTCCGGCGCGCAGCCGATCCTGATCGCCAACTACGGCTCCGGCACCGCCCAGGAGGCCGCCGACTGGGTGCGCTACGCCAACGTCACCAAGGGCTACGGGGCGAAGTACTGGGAGATCGGCAACGAGATCTACGGCAACGGCGTCTACGGCAGCGGCTGGGAGAACGACACCCACGCCGACAAGTCGCCCGACCAGTACGCCCGGGAGGTGAAGGCGTACGCGGCGGCGATGAAGGCGGTCGACCCGACCGTCAAGATCGGCGCGGTGCTGACCATGCCCGGCAACTGGCCGGACGGCATCGTGGCCGCCGGGGACGACGGCGACTGGAACCACACCGTGCTGGCCGCGGTCGCGCACGACGTCGACTTCGTCAGCGTGCACTGGTACCCGAACGCGGGCGGCGGCGACCAGGCGCTGGCCGCCGTGCGCCAACTGCCGGGCGAGCTGCGCGAGGTGCGCGATCTGCTGGACCGGTACGCGGGCACCGACTCGGCGAAGATCGGCATCGCGATGACCGAGGTCAACTCCGAGTCCGGCAACGGCGCGCTGACCAGCCGTCCGAACGGCCTGTTCGCGGCCGAGGCGATGATCACCGCGCTGGAGAACGGCGTCTTCAACGTCGACTGGTGGGACACCCACAACGGCGTCGGCCCGATCACCACCGTGGGCGGCGAGACCGACTACGGCGACATGGGCATGCTGTCCAGCGGCGGCTGCAACGGCGACGTCTGCGAGCCGGCCGTGAACACCCCGTTCGCGCCGTACTACGGCATCAAGGCGCTGGGCGCGCTCAGCGACCCGGGCGACACCATGGTGGCCTCCTCGACCTCCGGCGCCGAGGTCTCCTCGCACGCGG
Source organism: Kitasatospora sp. NPDC057198 (assembly GCF_042670125.1). Classification (NCBI taxonomy): domain Bacteria; kingdom Bacillati; phylum Actinomycetota; class Actinomycetes; order Kitasatosporales; family Streptomycetaceae; genus Kitasatospora; species Kitasatospora sp. NPDC057198. Next base: position 6,373 of record NZ_JBHUWH010000397.1, read on the forward strand.
TGCTGCGCGCCAACGGCGACCTCAGCGTCCTGCTGCTGAACAGGAGTTCCAGCGCGGCGCACACCGTGGACCTGCGCTACCCGGGCTTCACCGCCGACGGTTCGGCCCCCGCCGTCCAGCGCTGGGCGCCCGGCGACACCGGGCTGGTCGACGCGACCGGCACCGCCACCGCCTCCTCGGTGACCCTGGCCCCGTACTCGATCACCGTGCTGACCGTGCACCCGAAGCCCGGCACCGGCCAGGCCGGCGCCACCGTCGGCGCCCCCGGCGCGCCGCGCACCACCTCGGTGGGCGCCAACACCGTCGCGCTGAGCTGGCCCGCCGCGACCGGCGCGGTGGACCGCTACGAGGTGTACGAGCAGCTCGGCAGCACCGTGCAGCTGCTCGGCTCCTCCACCGGCACCTCCGCCACCCTCTACAACCTGCCGCCCGGCTCCCGGCACACCGTCAACGTGCTGGCCCGCGACCAGGCCGGGCACCTCTCCCGCCCGTCCGTCCCGCTGACCTTCACCACCGGCACCCCCGACGACAGCACCTGCACCGTCTCGTACCGGCTGACGGCGGGCTGGGGCAACGGCTTCGTGGCCTCCGTGGTGGTGAACAACCTCGGCCCGGCCGACCTCGACGGCTGGACGCTGGACTTCGACTGGCCCTCCACCGGGCAGTCCGTCGGCTCGTGGTGGAACGCGAACGTCGACGCGAGCGGGCAGCACGTCCGGGTCACCAACGGCCAGTACAACGGCCACCTGGTGCCGAACGGCGGCAACTCGGCGGACTTCGGCTTCGTCGGCAACAACAACGGCGCCAACCCGTCCCCGACGGTGTTCCGCCTGAACGGGACGGTCTGCCGCACCGTGAGCTGACCGGCACCGTGAGCTGACCGGTACCGCGGGCCGACGGCCCCCGGGCCGACCGGCGGCGGCGCACCGACCGGCGGCGGCGCACCGACCGGGCGCGGGGCCCGGCGAGGAGGACGTCCCCCTC
>NZ_JBHUWH010000398.1:0-7355 GCF_042670125.1 Kitasatospora sp. NPDC057198
GGAACGGGGACGGATCCGGGGCCGGGGCCGAGGCCGACCAGGGCGGTGACGGCCTCGGCCTCCCAGCCGGGGGCCTCCCAGCGGCGGGCGACCTCGGCGGCCCGCCGGAAGTACTCGGCGGCCTCGGCGGTGCGGCCGAGGTGGCGGGCGAGTTCGCCGAGGGTGAGGGCTACCGGGCGGATCGCAATCGAGGTGGACGCCGCACCGGCCACCAGGTGCGCCAGCGGACGCATCCGGTCCAGCAGTCCGGCGGCCTCCTCCCGCTCGTCCAGGGCGATCACCAGGTCCGCGCGCAGCTGCAGGAACAGCGAGCGGAAGTAGTCGGCCTGGACGCCCTGGCGCTCGCCCCGGGCCCGCCGGACCTCCTCCGGGGCGTGCCCGGCGGCGAGCATGGCGAGCGCGGTCACGTCGGTGATCAGCGGGCCGTACTGGGCCTGGTGCTCCAGGATCAGCGGCAGCGTCTCGGCGAGGCGGCCCCGCCGGTGCGCGATCACGATCCGGATCAGCGCCCCCAGCCCGGCCGCGTGCAGCGAACCGCGCTCGCGCAGACCGGCCAGGGCCTGCTCGTACAGGGCGGCCGCCTCGTCCGGGCGGCCCGCGGCGAACTCCAGCATGCCGCGCTGGAACAGCGCCACGTCGACGAACTCGGCCAGCCCGTAGCGGTGCGCGATCTCCTCGCCGACCGCCATGTGGCGGCGCAGCGCGGGCAGGTCGCCGCGCACGGCGGCGGCGGTGGCGGCCAGGTGCTCGGCGTGCCAGCGGTAGGCGGGCAGGTCGTGCTCGGCGGCGAGCGCGGCGAGTTCGGCGGCCAGGGCGGCCCGGACGTCGGGCGCCAGCTCGTGGTCGCAGGAGCGGGCCCGGGCGGTGAGCGCGAGGCAGAGCAGCCGCGGGTCTCCCTCGGCGCGGGCGATCTCCAGGGCCTCCTGCCCGGCGGCGACCGAATCGGCCGAGCCCGCGCAGTCGAGTTCCTGGGTGAGCGCGTCGAGCAGCCGGCAGCGGGTGGCGGGCGGCAGGTCGGTGCGGCGCAGCAGCCGGGTGAGCTGGTCGACGGCCTCCCGGTCGAGCGCGCCGTACGGGTGGGTGATCCACGGGGTGGGTTCGGTCCAGGCCGTCCAGGCGGCGATCAGGAGTTCCTCCCGGCCGCTCTCCCGGGCGACCTCGAGCGCGCGGGCCTTGGTGCGGGTGGCGGCAGTGACCTGTCCGGCCCGGACCTGGGCGCGCAGCAGGGCGCCGAGCAGCTCGATCCGGCGGGCGGGCCGGTCCTCGCCGGGCCGTTCGGCGGCGCGCTCCAGGTTGTCGACGGCCTGCCGGAACAGGTTGACGGCGCTGGTGTGGGCGTACCGGCGCCCGGCGGCCTCGGCGGCGCGCACGCAGTGGTCGACCGCGAGGGCGGCCGTGGCGGCGGTCGCGGCATGCGTGAAGTGGTGGGCCAGCGCGGCGAGTTCGCCGGGGCGCAGCTCGTGCAGGGCGTGGCCGATCCGGCCGTGCAGCCGGGCCCGGCGCAGGCCGCCGAGGTCGGCGTACAGGGTGTCGCGGACCAGCACGTGGGCGAACCGGACGGTGCCGGGCCGGGGTTCGAGCAGCAGGCCGCCCGCGACGGCCGCTTCGACGGCCTCGGTGGCGGTGTCCTCGTCCTGCTCCCCCGCCCGCAGCAGCAGGTCGACGTCACTCTCCCGGCCCGCGACGGCGGCCAGCCGCAGCAGGTCGACGGCCGGGGCGGGCAGCCGCTCGAAGCGGCGGCGCAGCACGTCCCGGACGCCCTGCGGCACCTGCCGCAGCGCGGTCGACTCGTCCTCCAGGGCCAGGAGTTGGGCGCTCTCGGCCAGGTAGAACGGGTTCCCGCCGGTGCGTTCGGCCAGCGCCCGGACGGTCTCCGGGCGGACGGGGGCGGCGCACACCGCCTCGATCAGCCGCCCGGCATCGGACTCGGCCAGACCGCCGAGCGGCACCCGCACCGGCGAGCGGCGGGCCAACTTGGCCAGCACGTCCGCGAGTTCACCCTCACCGGGGCGCAGCGCGGCCACCACCAGCAGACCGCCGCCGGGGGCGGCCGGGTCGGCGGCCAACTCGCCGAGCAGCTCCCTGGTCTCCGGGTCGGCCGCGTGCAGGTCGTCCAGCAGGACGGCGAGCGGCACCGCCCCGGCGGCGGCGTGCAGGTGGGCGACGACCGCGCGGTGCAGCCGGAACCGCCCCGAGAGCGGGTCCTGGCGGCCGGTCGGGTCCGGGCCGGCGAGCAGCGGGGCCAGCAGCGGATCCGCGGCGGTGGACGGCTCGTACCGGGCGAGCTCGCGCAGCACCTCCGTCCACGCCCAGGCGGCGGGGGCGCCCTCGCTCTCCGGGCACCGGCCGGTCACCACCCGCCAGCCCTCATCGGCCAGTTGCTCCCGCAACCGCCCCAGCACGGTCGACTTCCCGGCCCCCGCCTCACCACCGACCAGCGCGAACCCGACCCCGCCCCGCGCCCGCCCGGCCGCGCCCAGCAGCGCCGCCAACTCGTCCTCCCGCCCCACGAACACCTGCGGCCGCCCGGCACCCGGACGAACGGCGGGGGCAGGGACGGGGATGGGGGCAGGGACGGGGATGGGGGCGGGGGCTTGGAGGGTGTGGAGTCGGGCTTGGGCTCGGGGTCGGGCTTGGGCTCGGACGGCGCCCGGGAAGCCGGGCCCGGCCGCCCAGGCAGCTCGGGAGGCGTCACCGCCGGGCTCCGGCGCACCCTGGACGGGCAGCGCAGCAGCCGCGACCCCGGCCACGCCCGCCGACGCAACGGCTCCCCCCGGCCCGGTCGCGCCTCCTGGGGTGCTGTCGACTACGGCGGGCGACATCACGGCTCCGCCGCACCCGGCGACTCCGGTCCCGGCTCCCGCGGGGCCCGTCGCTCCTCCGGTCGGCCCGGCCGGCTGTCGTGGCGGGGTGTGCCGGAGGGCCAGTTCCTCGGTGCGCTGGTGCAGGATCGCGGATTCGACGGCGGTGAGCAACGGGCCGGGGTCGAGGCCGAGTTCGGCGGCGAAGTAGGTGCGGGCGCGGCGGACGGCGGCGAGCGCCTCGGCCTGGCGGCCGCCGTGCCAGAGGGCGAGGGCGAGCAGCCGCCAGGACTCCTCGCGCAGCGGGTGGTCCTCGACCAGGGCGGCGGCGTCCTGCGCGGCGGCGCGGGCCCGTCCGGCGACGAGGTCGGCCTCGACCGCGGATTCCCGTGCGGTGGTGCGCAGTTCCACCAGTCGGGCGATCTCGGGGACGGCCCAGGCCCGGTCGGCGAACTCGCCGTACGCGGGTCCCTGCCACAGTCCGAGCGCCCGCCGCAGCCGCGCCGCGCCGTCCGGGTGCGGGCGGTTGGGGTCGCCGAGCAGGTCCTCGAACTCCTGGGCGTCGGTGCGCACGCCGCGCAGCGCGTAGCCGCCCGCCTCGCTGACCAGCAGGCGGGGCTCCTGACGGGGGCCGCGTTCGGGTTCGAGCAGGCGGCGCAGGTTGGAGACGTACGCCTGGAGGGAGCCGGCGGCCTTGGCGGGCGGGCGGCCCTCCCACAGGTCGTCGATCAGCCGGTCGGCGGGGACGGCCGTCCCTCGGGCGACCAGCAGTTGGGCGAGCACGCCGCGCTGGCGCGGGCCTCCCAACCGGGTGGCGGCCCCCGCCACTTGCGCCGTCAGTGTCCCGAGCACAGTGATCCGCACCATCGTGGGTCGAGCCTATGCGATGCCCCCGCGCGACCGGTGCCGACCTGCGTTCCAAGTGGGCTCCAAGCGGGCTCCAAGCGGGCCGCAAAGCGTTGGACGCACCGGGCGGGGCGCTGTCAGCCTGGCTCCATGGGAACCTACGTGTCGATCCGCGGATGGGTGGACTGCTGCGAGGACGGGCAGGTGCGGCTGCTCCGGGAGATCGCCGCGGCCGAACGGGCCGGGGAGCGCGGCTACCGGGGCGGGTGGACCTTCCCGGCCGAACAGCCGATGTGGGACGACGTGGCGTTCTTCGCCGCCCACGGGCGCACCGGGTACGAGGAGTCGGTCCGCGAGATGCTGCGGCGGGTCGCGGCCCTCCCGGCGGTCGACGAGGACGACCGGGTGCGCGGCGTGTTCCGGGTGCACCACGAGGTGGACGGCGCGGCGGAGTGGCAGCTGCGCGACGGCGGGCTGCGGTGCGTACCGGCCCCGCCGGGGCACGACTACCTGGACGCGTAGCCGGGCTCGGGGGCGTCCGGAAAAGTCGTGGCGACCCGGCCCCGGCCGGCACCCCGTCCTCCGGCAGCGCGCCTCTGAGGACCGGGCGTGGCGCCGGGCGTGGCGCCGGGCGTGGCGCCGATTGCGGCGCCGGGCGCGGCGGGCTCAGACCGTGGCGCTGCCGGAGGCCAGCCGGACGGCGCTGAGCGGGACGAAGCCGCCGCTGCCGCCGCCGGTGTCGCCCTCGCCGAGGCGGCGCAGCATGGCGACGGCGATCCGCTGGGACTGGGCCTTGGCGCGTTCGGTGACGGGCCCGGCGTGGCGGCCGTCGAGGGTGGCGCGCCAGAGCTGGACCCAGCGGCCGAAGTGGGCGGCGGTGAGCGGGGCGGCGGCGTGCAGGGCGGCGTGCGGGGCGAGCGCGTTGCCGCGGTAGGAGGCGGTGCGCAGCAGGGCGCTCTCCCAGAAGTCGGTGATCCGGGGGAGGTGGGCCTCCAGGTCGAGGTGGGCGATCTCGGTGAAGTACGGGCCGATCAGCGGATCGGCGAAGGCGGCGCGGTAGAAGAGCCGGAGGGCCCGTTCCAGGTCGGCCCGGCTGGTGATGTCCGGCAGTGTCACGGTGGTGGCCCTCCTCGTGCTGTCGCGTCGTGCTGTCACGTCGTGCCGTCGCGTTCCCGCTGTCGCGCTCCGTGTCCGCGCGGTTCCCGCCCGTCCAGGCTACGCCGGGGCGGTGTCCGGAGGCAGGGCCGTTGGTCCCGTCGGGGTCCTCAGCTGGCAGGATGCTGGTCATGAGCTTCCTCCCCGCAGAAGACCGCTACACCTCGATGTCCTTCCGCCGCGCCGGGCGCAGCGGCGTGCAGCTGCCCGCCGTCTCGCTCGGCCTGTGGCACAACTTCGGAGACTCCCAGCCGCTGGAGGTGCAGCGCGCGGTGCTGCGCCGGGCCTTCGACCGGGGGGTGACGCACTTCGACCTGGCGAACAACTACGGCCCGCCGTACGGCAGCGCGGAGCGCAACTTCGGCTACCTGTTCGCGCAGGACTTCCGCCCGTTCCGGGACGAGCTGTTCATCGCCTCGAAGGCGGGCTGGGACATGTGGCCGGGCCCGTACGGGGACGGCGGCAGCCGCAAGTACCTGCTGGCCAGCCTGGACCAGTCGCTGGACCGGATGGGCCTGGACTACGTCGACGTCTTCTACTCGCACCGGTGGGACCCTTCCACCCCGCTGGAGGAGACCATGGGGGCGCTGGACACGGCGGTGCGCTCGGGCCGGGCGCTGTACGCGGCGATCTCCAACTACCCGGCGGAGCAGCACCGGGAGGCGGTGGCGATCCTGCGCGAGCTGGGCACGCCGTGCCTGCTGAACCAGGCCAGCTACTCGATCCTGAACCGGGAGCCGGAGCAGGGCCTGCTGGACGCGGTGGGCGAGACGCAGACCGCGCTGATCGCCTACTCGCCGCTGGCGCAGGGCCTGTTGACCGACCGCTACCTGTCGGGTGACGTCCCGGCGGGTTCGCGGATGTCGGTGGGCCACTTCCTGAAGGAGGAGGCGCTGACGGGGACGAAGCTGGACCAGCTGCGGGCGCTGGCGAAGGTCGCGGAGGGCCGCGGGCAGAGCCTGGCGCAGCTGGCGCTGTCCTGGGTGCTGCGGGACGAGCGGGTGGTGTCGGTGATCATCGGCGCGTCGAGCGTCAAGCAGCTGGACCAGAACCTGGACGCGCTGGCGGCCGGCCCGCTGAGCGCCGAGGAGCTGGCGGAGATCGACCGGCTGAGCAGGTAGTGCGGTGAACGGGCGGGCGGCCGGGGAGGGTTCGGCCGCCCGCCGGTTCGTTCCGGGGACGTCCGGGTTCAGGGGTGCAGCTTCGGCAGGACGGTCTCGGCGACCCGGTACGCCTCCTCCAGCAGCGGGTTGCCGGAGAGGATGAAGGTGTCCACGCCCAACTCCTGGAACTCCCGCAGTCGTTCGACGACCTGTTCGGTGGAGCCGACCACGGCGGTGCCGGGGCCGGGGCGGAACAGGCTCATCCCGGGCCACAGGTTGGGGTGCTCCTCCAGCTCCCGGGCGCGGGCCGGGACGCGGCCGCCGTGCTGGCGGAACTGGCGCTGCCAGCCGACGCCGTCCTCGCCGGCCCGGCCGCCGAGTTGGCGGGCGTAGGTGGCCTGGCTGGTGACGTCGAGCAGCCGGTCGGCGGCGGCCCACGCCTGCTCCTCGGTGTCGCGGACGATCAGGTGCAGGCGCAGGCCGAGCCGCAGGGTGCGGCCGTGGGCGGCGGCGCGTTCGCGGACGCGTTCCAGCTTCTCCTTGAGCAGGTGCGGGGGTTCGCCCCAGGTGAGGTAGACGTCGACGTGTTCGGCGGCGACCTCGATGCCCGCCGGGGAGGAGCCGCCGAACCAGAGCGGGATGTGGCCCTCGCGCAGCGGCGGCAGGTCGCGCAGCGAGGCGCCGGCGTCCTTCAGCTGGTAGAACTCGCCTTCGTGGTCGAAGACTTCGCCGCTGGTGAGGCGCTTGACCAGGCTCCAGTACTCGGCGGAGAGCCGGTAGCGGTCGTCGTGCCCGACGTGCAGGCCGTACTCGCGCAGCTGGCCGGTGGAGCCGTTGACCACGTTGAAGCGGAGCCGGCCGGGGCCGTGCAGGTGCTCGAAGGAGAGCGCCATCTTGGCCAGCAGGGTGGGCGAGACCAGGCCGGGGTGGACGGCCAGCAGGGGCTGGAAGCCGGGGCCGGTGGCGGCGGCCAGCGCGGAGCCGAGCGTCCACACGTCGTACTGGTCGGTGGCGAGCAGGGCCCCGGTGTAGCCGAGGCGTTCGACGGTGGCGGCGAGGTGCTGGAGGTAGCCGAGGTCGACCGGGCGGCGGCCTTCGGGCTCCCACGGGTAGTGGCCCTCGCGGGGGATCAGGTACCAGAGGACTTCGGTGGCCATGGTGCTCAGGCTTCCTTCGCGGCGCGGGAGACGGCGGCGGCGACGGGCTGCTCCAGCTCGGGCAGGTGGGCGTCGGCGACGGTGACGGCGCGGTCGATGAAGCCGACGCCGTGGAAGATGTCGGCGGCTTCCTGCTGCTCGGCGACGAACTCGGCGGTGGCGGGCTCCAGTTGCCAGGGCAGGGCGGCCAGCGCGGTGTGCCAGTCGGCGGCCTCGCCGCCCTGGTCCTCGGCGGCGATGGCAGCGGCCTCGGCCGGGTGGGCGGCGGCCCAGTGGTCGGCGCGCTGCAGGGC
>NZ_JBHUWH010000399.1:0-7337 GCF_042670125.1 Kitasatospora sp. NPDC057198
CTCGCCGCACCGGCCGAAAACCCAAGTACACCCAGTACGAGGGCTTCCGGCCGGCACGCCGAGAGAACGCACCGGACGCCGCTCCTTCACGGCAAAGGTTGCCTGACGCGGCACTAACGCCGCGGGCGGGTCGCCCACGACCGGTTTCGGACCGGCTCAGGGACGGACGTCCAGCAGGGTCTTGCCGAGGGTGGCGCGGGACTCGATGGCGCGGTGGGCGTCGGCGGCGCGCTCCAGCGGGAAGCGCAGGCCGATGACGGGGCGCAGCCGGCCGGCGGCGGCTTCGGCAAGGACGCGGACGGTGGCGGCGCGGACCCGGTCCGGGGTGGGGCGCAGGTGGAGGACGGTGAGGTCGCGGGCGGCGGCCTCCTCGGCCGGGAGTTCGGTCCAACTGCCGCTGGCCAGGCCGAAGCTGAGGATCCGGCCACCGTCGCGGAGCAGTCCGGCGGCGGCCCGGCCGAGGGCGCCGCCGACCCCGTCGAGGACGAGGTCGACGGGGGCCGGGCCGTCGGTCCAGTCGGGCCGCAGGTAGTCGACGGTCTCGGCGGCGCCGAGTTCGGCGGCCAGGGCGAGTTTGCGCGGGCCGCCGGCCGCGGCAAGGACGCGGGCCCCGGCGGCGGTGGCGAGTTGCACCAGCAGGGTGCCGACGCCGCCGGCCGCGGCGGTGACCAGGACGCGTTCGCCGGGGGCGGGGGCGGCGGTCTCCAGCAGCAGGCGGGCGGTGCGGCCGTCGGCGAGCAGCGCGGTGGCGGCGTCCAGCGGGAGGCCGTCGGGGACGGCGTGCAGGCCGTCGGCGGGGACGGCGGCGAGTTCGGCGTAGCCGCCGCTGCCGCCGGTGGAGGAGACCACCCGCCGTCCGAGCCAGGACGGGTCGGTGCCGGGGCCGAGGGCGGTGACGGTGCCGCCGACGCCGTTGCCGGGCACCATCGGCAGGGTGGCGGTGAACGGGCCCAGGCCGGTGGCGCGGAACTGGGTCTCGACGAAGGTCAGGTTGGCGTGCGCGACCTCGACCAGCACCTGCCCGGGGCCGGGCGCCGGGTCGGGGGCGGCGCCCGCCGCCAGCACCTCGGGTCCGCCGAACTCCCGCAGCCACACCGCCCGCATCACGCCTCCGCCCGTCCGCGGGCCGGCCGTTCCGGCCCGGCACCCATCCTGTGACCTCAAGCGCGCTTGAGGTCAAGCGGCCCCGGCGGCGGGCGCTGTCGGCGCCGGCTGCCAGGATCCGGACCATGGACACGGACGGTTTCTGGGCCCTGGTGGAGTCGAGCGCGGCGGGCGGCCCGGCCTGCGAGCGGGAGGAGCGGCTGACGGCGCGGCTGGCCGCCCTGCCGCTGCCCGAGGTGCTGGAGTTCCAGCTCCGGCTGGACGAGGCCCGCGCCCCGCTGGACACCCCGGCCACCCTGGCGGTGGCGAAGACGGTGCTGCGCGGCTGGGTCAGCGACGACAGCCTGTGGTACTTCCACGGCTGGCTGCTCGGCCTGGGCCGCGAGGCCCACCACCTCGCCGTGCACGACCCGGACGCGCTGGCCGGCCACCCCGCCTTCCGGCACCTGGCCGAACTGCCGTACGCACAGTGGGACGACCACGTCTTCCCGGCCTGGGAGACGCTCGACTACTGCGCCGACCACGCGTACGAGCGGCTCACCGGGGAGGAGGACGGCCTGGAGGAGGCGCTGGCGGAGATCGGCCACGAGAGCCCGGTCGACGCCGAGTTCGACGACCCGGCGTGGACGCCGGAGGAGCGGGCCGCCCGGCTGCCCCGGCTCACCGCGCTGTTCGCCGACGCGACCTGACCGCCCGCCGCACCTTCAGCCCCCCATACCCTCAGCCCAGTGCCCGTTCGATCAGCGCGCGGGTGAACAGCCGTGCCCGCTCGGCGCGTTCGGTCCGGGCCTCGGGGGTGAGGACGGGCGGGGTGCCGTAGCGGCGGGCGGCGATGTCCTCGGCCAGGCCGGGCGGGGCGCCCAGGGCCGGGAGGCGGCCGATCGCCTCGCGCTTGGTGATCAGTCGGCCCTCGCGCAGCGCGGCGGTGGCGCGGACGGCGGTGACCGGGCCGTGGTCGACCCAGACGTCGCGCTGCCACGGGTCGGGGCGGGCGGTGACCGGGTACCAGTAGTCGCGCAGGTCGGCCCGGATGAAGGCGTGCAGTTCGGCATCGCCCACCGGCGGCAGCAGCGTGCCGGGCCGCTCGCCCGCCAACACCTCTCCCCCGTCCAGGAGTTCGCGCCGGGCGACGGCGGTGACCGGGCGCCGCATCGGCTCGCCCTGGGCGAAGGTGAAGTGGGCGGCGGCCGGGTCGGCGAGCTCCCCGGCCGACGGGTAACTGCAGTGCAGCCGCTCGGCGTCGGGATCCCGCTCGATCAACTCCCGGTGCAGGGCGGCGAGTCGGTCCCGCAGCCGGTCGTCCGGGGCGGCGGGCAGGACGGCGACCAGGTCGAGGTCACTGCGTCCGTGCCGGTAGTCGCCGTACGCCAGCGAACCGTGCGCCCACAGCGCGCGCACCGGGGTGGCGGCGGGCAGCCGGGCCGCGAACTCCGCCAGCAGCGGTGCGGCCAGAGCCCGTTGGCCGGCGTCGGCGCAGGCATCGGCGGCGTCGGCGGCGGCCGCCCCGACCACGAACGGGTCCGGAAGGGTCATGGTGCCCATCCTGACACGGCCGCGCGGACGCGCCTGCGCCACCGGGCGCCGCGAACGCCCTACCGTCGGAGCGGTCCGGTCGTCCGGCCGGGCGACCGTCCGGGAACGGAGGACCCTTCCGATGAGCCAGAAGATCACCACTTTCCTGTGGTTCGACCACCAGGCCGAGCAGGCCGCCGAGTTCTACACCTCGGTCTTCGAGTACGGCCGGGTCACCGACGTGCAGCGCTACTCGGAGGCCGGGCCAGGTGAGGCCGGCAGCGTGATGCTGGTGACCTTCGAACTGTTCGGGCAGGAGTTCCTGGCCCTGAACGGCGGCCCCCAGTTCACCTTCAACGAGGCCGTCTCGCTCCAGGTGGACTGCGCCGACCAGGCCGAGGTGGACCGCTACTGGGAGCTGCTGACCGCGGACGGCGGCGCGCCGGGCCCGTGCGGCTGGCTGAAGGACCGCTACGGCCTCTCCTGGCAGATCGTGCCGCGCCGGATGACCGAACTGCTCGCCGACCCGGACCCGGAACGCGCCCGCCGGGCCACCGCCGCGATGCTGCAGATGGGCAAGCTCGACATCGCCGCCCTGGAGGCCGCCGCGGACGGCGGCTGACCGCCCGCCGCCCCCGGAGCGGGAACGGCGGGGCGGCGCGGCGGGGCGCTCAGCCGCCGGTCAGCAGGTCGCGGAGCAGGGCGACGGTGTCCGGGTCCAGGTCGCGGCCGGTGCGGCGGCTGAGTGCGTCCAGGCGGTTGACCGAGCGGACGAGCTGGTCGCGGGCGCCGGCCGAGGCGTAGGCGTAGAACAGGTCGCGGTGCAGGAGTTCGACCTCGGGGGCGACGGCGAGGGCGCGGAAGATCGCGGCCTCGGCGGTGCGGTGGTCGCCGTACTGGAGGCGGCGGGCGGCGAGTTCGTGGGCGGTGTCGACGATCGCCGCCAGCATGTCCTGCCGTTCGGCCTCCGCCCAGCCGAAGGTCCCGGCCGGGGCCTCGGCGAACGGGGCGCCGCGGACCAGGGCGAGGGCGTGGGCCAGCGCGGCGTCGGCGGTGCTGGAGGTGGAGCGCATGCCGCGCCGGTACAGGCTGCGGAACTCGTCCCAGTCGCAGCTCACGGTCGGCGCCAGGGTGTAGCTGTCGGCGGGCACCGCGCCCAGGTAGCCGCGGCCCTCCGGGGAGACGCCCAACCAGCCCGACAGCGCGGCGAGTTTGGCCGGCAGCGGGTCGGCGAGGCGCTCGGCGGTGGCCTTCGGGTCGAGGTGGGCGGCACCCGGGTGGATGTCCCGGTCGAGCGTGCCGTGCTCGGTGCCGGGGCGCAGCGCCAGGTACGCGGCGAGCTCGGTCAGCCGGGGGCGGCCCGCCGGGTCGGCGCTGCCGGCCGCGCCGAGCACGTCGACCGGTCCGAGCACCCGGATCCGCGGTGCGGAGCGCAGGTGGTGGGCCTCCGGGGAGCGCAGGATCGCCAGCAGGTCGTCGCTGTCGGTGCGGGCCGGTCCGCTACCGGGCCGGGCGGAGGGCCGGGCCGGCGAGCGCGGGTCGGGGGCGGCCGCCTGGTCGTGGACGGGCAGCGGCTCGGGCGCCGGTGCGGGCAGCGGCTCGACCACCGTCGGCTGCTGCACCGGCGGCTCGACCGGTTGCGCGACCGGCTGCTCGACCGGTGCGGGGGCGGCGAGCGCGAAGGAGCGGGTGCCGTCGTCCGCCACCGGCTCCGGCCCGGAATCGGGCCCCGGCCCGGGAGTGAACTCGGTTGCTGCGGGCGGGAGTTCACCCCCCACCGGGTGGGCCGGCAGCGCGGCGGCCACCCGGGGGTCGACGGGGGTGCCGTGCGGCGGCGTGGTGACCTTGCGGGCCTGGCCGTTGGCGGCGTGCCGCGGCTGGGCGGGCGACGCGGAGGGGGCGGGCGGGGCGGGCGGCGCGGGCACCGAGGGCGCGACCGGCGGCAGCGCGGCGGGCTGGACGGGCACCACCGGGACGACCGCGTACGGGTTGGTGGGCGCGGTCGGGACCAGCCCGGCGAACGGGCTGCTGCCGGTGGGCACCACCCGGGCCAGCAGCCGGGGCCCGGCCGCGTCACCGTCGTCCGCGCGCTCCGCCGCCGTCGTACCGGTGGCGGCGGGCTTGTCCAGACTGGTCCGCGGCGCGACATCGGCCCCGACAGCCGTTTCCGCCCCCGCGGCCGCGCTCCCGGCCCCGGGCCCGGTCGGTCCGCCGAGCAGCGCGATCAGCCGGGCGTCGAGCGAGCCGTCCGGCCGGATGCCCGGTCGGCCCTCGGTCTCGGCCTCGTCCTCCTCCGGGCGGTAGCCCGCGCCGAACGGGGCGGGGACGGCTCCTATCGCGGCGCCGACGGCGGCCAACGCGGGGACGGGCAGCGGGAGTTCGGCCTCCTCGTCCTCGGGGCCGTTGTGCGGCCCGTCGAGGGTCCACTCCGGGGCCGGGTGCTGGGTGAGGTCGCCGGAGACCCGGACGAGTTCGCCGAGCCGGGCGTACTGCTCGCGGCTCAGGCGCTGGAGTTCGACGCTCAGGTGCAGGCCGGGCAGCGCGGCGTGGCCGGTGGCGGGGAGCGTCCAGCGGGCGACCGGTCCGGCGCCGCGCTCGGGTGCGCGGGTGAGGACGGCCAGGCAGGTGCGCGGGCGGCCGTCGAGCAGGCGGCCGAGTTCGGCGGGGACGGTGCCGGCGGGCGGCTGCGCGGACAGCACGATCTCCGGCAGCCACGCCTCGTCCGCGCTGCCCCGGCTGCGGGCCTCGCGGGGGCTGCCGACGTTCGCGCCGATCAGGGTGGCGCGGGCCTTGGCGGTGCGCGGGCCGAGGGCGGCGAGCGCGGCCTCCAGGGTGGGGTGGTGGTGCACCCGGTCGGCGGCGGGGCCGGCCGCGGGCAGGTCGGCGGCGATGCCGACCAGGTGCAGGTGCAGGCGGTCGGCGAGCGGGCTGTGGGCGAGTTCGACGGCCAGGGCGCGCAGCACGTCCTCGGCGTCCTCGGGGTGCCCGGACAGGTGCACCAGCCGGACGGTCTCCAGGTCGGCCAGCACGGTGGAGCCGTCGGGGGTGGCCCCGAGGGTGACCAGCGCCGGGTAGGGGGCGACGTACTTGGCGGCCTGCCCGGCGGACAGCAGGTCGGTGGAGTCGGCCGGGCACCACCACACGTTCGGGGCGTGCGCGGCCCGGAACGGGGCGATCGGCACGGCCGGTGCGGCCAGGTGCAGTTCGACGGTGCCGGCGGTGGTGATCCGGGCCGCGACCAGCGCGGGCAGCCGCTTCTCGCCGCGGGCGGTGTTGCGGCCCAGGGTGCGCAGGGCCCGGTTGAGCAGTTCCAGGCCGTGCTCGTCCTGCCGGGCCTTCAGTTCGGCCTCGAAGCGGCCGGTCTCGGCCGAGGGCAGGGCGATCCGGTGCCGGGGGCGGCGGGCCCGCTGCTGGTCGGTGCGGCGCCGGGCGACCAGGGTGATCAGCGCGGCGGCCATCAGCACGCCGAGGCCGGAGGCGGCCAGCGCCACCGTGTAGTCGCCGCCGCTCGTCGCCACGGGGTGCTGGTTGCGGACGGCGGGCAGGTTGTCGGTGGACGCGTCCTGCTGCGGCGCGTTCTCCTGCCCGGCGGACGGCTGCCCGGCGGACGGCTGGGCGGCGGACGGTTGGGCGGCGGGGCTCTGCTCGGCCGCGGGCGGGGTGGCCTGCTGCTGCGGGGCGGGCGTGGCCTCGGGCGTGGCCTCGGGCGCGCTCGGCGCGGGGGTCTGGGCCTCGGGTGCCGACGGCGCCGGCGGGGCGGGCGGGGCGGGCGGGGCCTGGGTGGCGCCGGGCACGGTGAGCACCATGCCGGGGGTGAGCACGTCCGGGTCGGTGAGCCGTTCGCCGTCGGGGGCGGTGGCGCCCTGGTTGGCCTGGAACAGCTCGGGCCAGCGGTCGCCGTCGCCCAACTCCCGCTGGGCGATGGAGGAGAGCGAGTCACCGGAGTGCACGGTGACGCTGCCGTGGGCGGGTGCGGCGGACCCGGCGACGGGCAGCGCGGGCGCGGAGGCGCTGTCGGCGGTGGCCGGGGTACCGGCGTCGGGCTTGGCGTCGGCGGGCATCAGCAGCCGCCAACCGGGCTGGATCGGCCGGTCGGCGTCGAAGCGGGTGCCCGAATCGTCCATCGGGCGGCCCGCGTTGAGCTTGGCGATCTCCGTCCAGCGTTCGCCGGAGCCGAGTTGGCGTTCGGCGATGGACCACAGGCTGTCGGCGGGCCGGGCGTCGCGGACGGTGTAGACCGGCTGCTGCTGCTCGGCGGCGGGCGCGGCCGCGGGCGTCCCGGCGGGCAGCGCGGCGTACGTCGGCGCGGCGTCCAACTGGGCGACGACGGACGGGCGCTGGGCGGTCTCGGGGGCGGCGGCGAAGGCCGACCCGGCGACCGGGAGCAGCGCCAGCACGGAGCCGACCAGGCCCGCCGCGATCCGCTGGCTCCAGCCGAACGCGGGGATCCGGCGGGCGACCCGGCCGCGCAGTTGGGCGGGGACCTCGACCAGGACGGAGAGCAGGAAGCACAGCCAGCCGATCCAGCCGACGCCGACCAGCAGCCACAGGAACAGGCTGCCGTCGTCGGGGCTGGTGAGCGCGGCGAGCAGGTCGCCGTGCACGGGGTCGCCCGCCGCGGCGACGGCGAGGGTGCCGTAGCCGAGCAGCAGGGGCACCCCGACCAGCAGCAGGAGCAGTGCCAGCAGCGAGCCGAACGCGGCGAGCAGCGAACCGCCCGC
>NZ_JBHUWH010000400.1:0-7238 GCF_042670125.1 Kitasatospora sp. NPDC057198
GTCCTGCGGTGCCCGGCGGCCACCGCAGGACGGGGGGATGGCCGGGACGGTAGCCGGAAAGGACGGCCACACCTAACGGCGGCCGGGAGGGTTCCGGGCCTGGTGAGGGGTCGTTTGGTGCGGCCGGACTTGGCGTCTACTGTCTCGCCATGCCAACCGGGCCCCGGGGTCAACTCGGTCCGGGACGGCTCGTGTTGGTCCGTGCTGCCCTGTCCACTGGGGTGCTTCGCGGGCCCGCTTCCCCCTATCCCCTTCGTTCCAGGAGACCTCGTGTTCGGGCTGAGATTACGAGCGCGGCCGGCTGCCGCGCACGATCCGAGACCGGCGTCCGGGAGCTGCGAACTCCCCTGACCCGGGCCCGCCCTACAGGCGGTTTCACTACCGGCGCGGTGCCGGCGACTTCTTCGCACGAGAGGCCGGCACCGCGTCCTCCTACAACACCCCGAGGAGTTGCTGCGATGCAGCGCGCCCTGGCACAGCCGTGCCTTTCCCCGCCCCGCCCCTCCACCCCGACCGTCCTGGGCGCCCGTTTCGCCCAGCGGCGGCGGTGAAGAAGTCCGCGGGTCTGCTCGTCTCCCTGGTCGCGGCCGGGCCGCTGGCCCTGGCGCTGCCGCTGGTGGTGGTCGCCGCCGGGGGTGCCCAGGCCACCGCCTGCGCCCCGGGCGGTGATCAACAGGCTGTGGATACCGCTGCCGTGGCCGCCCAGGTGAAGTCGATCCTGGACGGCTCCAACCCGCTGGGTGCCCCGGCCGTCTCCGGGCTGGACAAGCCGGACGAGCAGATCCCGAACGCGAAGACGATCCAGGCCACCGGCGTCGCGATGCACATCCCGGTCCGCGGGCAGGTCGTCGCGCTGGCGACCGCGCTGCAGGAGAGCGGGCTGCGCAACCTCGACTACGGCGACCGGGACAGCCTGGGGCTGTTCCAGCAGCGGCCCTCGCAGGGCTGGGGCACGCCGGAGCAGATCATGCAGCCGGTGTACGCCTCGACGAAGTTTTACGAGGCCCTCCAGCAGGTCTCCGGCTGGCAGTCGATGTCGATCACCCAGGCCGCGCAGGCGGTGCAGCGCAGCGGCTACCCGGACGCCTACGCCAAGTGGGCGCCACTGGCGACGGCACTGCAGCAGGCCATCGCCCCGCTCCTCGAACCCGGCACCAACCCGGGTTCGACCGCCTCGCCGTCGCCGACGCCGGGCGCGAGCCCGTCGCCGGACGCCTCGGCCAGCACTGCTCCACCGACCGGTGGCGGGTGTTCGACCGCGGGCGGCGACGGCAGCGGCTTCGGGACGATCCCGCCGGGCACCCTGCCCGAGGGGTACACGATCCCCACCGACGCGCCGCCGCAGGTGCAGACCGCGATCCGCTGGGCGCTCGGCCAACTCGGCACCCCGTACCAGTGGGGCGGGTCCTGCGAGGACTCGCACGGCGCCGACCCGATGGGCCGCTGCGACTGCTCCTCGCTGATGCAGATGGCCTACAAGGCGGCCGGGGTCACGCTGACCCGGACCACCTACACGCAGGTGGGCGAGGGCACCGCCGTTCCCTTCAACGCCCTGAAGCCGGGCGACCTGCTGTTCACCACCGGGACGGCCGCAGTGCCCGAGCACGTCGGGATGTTCATCGGCGGCGGCCTCGTGGTGCAGGCCCCGCACACCGGTGACGTGGTCAAGGTCTCGACCCTCGCCGAGTGGCAGCCGCAGATTCTCGCGGCCCGCCGGATCGTCTGACCGGCGCTTCTCCCCTCCCCCTCTTCTCCCCCGTTCCCTCCGGTGCGCCTTCGGCGTGCCCGGATTCTCCCTGGAGTTCCCCTATGTACCTCGCCGACAAGGCCATCCAGCTCGCGTACGACCCGGGGATCTCCCCCAACGAGGGCGGCCTGCCCGGCCTCGCGGTACTCAAGCAGGTGATGGGCTCCATCAACCTGTTCGGCATCATCGCGGTCGTCGGAGCGCTCGCGGTGAGCGCCGGCGTGTGGGCCTGGGGCCACCACTCCGGCGGCCACCAGGCCGAGGCCAACGGCAAGAAGGGCGTGCTCGTCTCCGCCGGCGCGGCCCTGCTGCTCGGTGCCGCCAACGGTGTCGTCGCGTTCTTCTCCACCCTCGGAACGCAGGTCAAGTAGCCGTGCAGAAACGTTCCTTCAACTCCTCTGCTGCCCGCAGCGGGATGTCCGGCGGCGCCCTCGTGCGCCGCCGGGCGCTGCTGGGCAGCGTGGTCCTGGTGGCGCTCGTCGCGCTGGCCGGACTGTTCTCCTACTTCACCCGCGACGGCCGCACTCCGTCCGACCACCCTTCCGCAGAGCCGAGTTCGTCTCCGGCTGCGGCTTCCGCCCCGGCTTCGCCGTCCCCGCTTTCCGGTGACGGGACGGCGCTGCCGGTGCCGCCGGGCACCCACGATCCGATCGCGTTCGGGAAGGCCGCGGCGGTGGCGCTGTGGTCGTACGACACCCGGGCGTACTCGCAGCCCGAGTTGGTGGCGGCCC
Organism: Kitasatospora sp. NPDC057198; assembly: GCF_042670125.1. NCBI lineage: Bacteria > Bacillati > Actinomycetota > Actinomycetes > Kitasatosporales > Streptomycetaceae > Kitasatospora > Kitasatospora sp. NPDC057198. The sequence continues at coordinate 2,479 of NZ_JBHUWH010000400.1, forward strand.
TGCACCGGTGGCTGACGCCCGAGCAGGAGCTGGCCGACCCGGCTTCGGTGGACCACCTGGTGCCTTCTCCGGTGCTGTGGGGGCGGATGGCCGACTCCGGGCAGTACGCCACCGGGAGCGCGGCCGAGGCGCACTTCCCCGACGCCTTCACCCGGGCGCTGCAGGCCGATCCGGGGGCGATCACGCAGGCGTACGTGTACGCGGTGACCGTCTCCGGCAGGCAGTCGATCGCCTGGAGCGGCGTCCGCGAAGGCGGTGCCGAGGACCGCTCGGCCACCTTCGCCGTGCAGTGCCGCCCCGACCGCCCCTGCTCCCTGGTCGGCGTGATGCCGTCCGTGGCGCCCTGACACCACGAAGGAGGTGCCCTCCGTGGGCGTCTGCGACATCCCCCTGATGGGCCAGGTCTGCAACGTGGTCGACGCGGTCAGCTTCGTGTCGAACCCGGGCAAGTCCATCACCGACGGCATCGGCGCGTGGATCGCCAAGTCGATGGGTGAGTTGGCCTCCAGCGCCGTCGACCTGGCCTCGCGGGCGGTGGACGAGACCACCGCCATCAACCTCAACGCCCCGTGGTTCAGGGCCAATTACGAGCTGGTCATGGTGATCGGCCTGATCCTCACGGTGGGCACGTTCTGCGCGCAGCTGGTGCTGGCCGCCTGGCGCCGGGACGAGCGCGCGCTCGCCCAGGCGGCCTGGGGCACGATGACCGGCGTGCTGTTCTCCTTCGGGGCGATCAGCTTCACCGCCGTGGCCGTCACCGTCGTCGACACGGTCTCCGCCGGGCTGTTCAAGGCCGCCGGCACCAGCATCGACGACGCGATCAGGCGCCTGATCAAGGTCTCCGAGCTGGGAACGATGTTCCAACTCGGCTGGGCGATCCCCTCGCTGGTCGCCGTCGGGTGCGCGATCGGCGCGTTCCTCTACTGGGGCGTGATGGTCGCCCGCAAGGTCGGCGTCCTGGTCCTGGTCGTCCTCGCCTCGTTCGCCGGTGCCGGCGGCGGCTGGGAGGTCGCCAAGCGCTGGCGGCGCGGCTGGATCGAGGCCACCGCCACCCTGGTGGTCTCCAAGCTGCTGATGACGGTCGTCTTCATCACCGGCGTCGCGGCCATCGGCGAATCCGACACCAAGGACGGGCTCGGCGCGCTGTCCGACATGATGGCCGGAACGGTGATCATGGTGCTGGTGCTGCTGTGTCCGTACGCCGTCTACAAGTTCGTCCACTGGGCGACCGACGGCGGCGGCCACGACGACCTGCACCGCACCGGCATCGCCGGCATGGCGGTGGCAGCTGGGGCGGCGAAGACCGCCGGCAGCCTCGCCATGCAGGCAGGCACCGGCGCCCCCTCCCCGCAGGGCCCCGGTCAGGTCCCCGGCGCGGGCAGCGGCGGCAGCACTGGCGGGATCGATCCGACCGGGCGCTTCAGCAAGGAGGGCATCGACGCCGGCCCCGCCCAGCAGCCCACCTCCTTCCGCTTCGGCGAGGACCCGAACGCCCCCGGCGACCGCGGACGCTCCCTGGTCACCCGGCCGCCCGGCATCCCCGCCCTGCTCACCCGTCCCACCTCCCACGACGACAGCGGTAGTGGCACCGGCGACGACGGTGGCGGTGGCGGCGACGTAGTGGACGCCCCGGCCACAGCGGGCGCCGAGCACTTCGTCACCGGGCGTGCGACAGCTTCCCCGGGCCCGGCTTCTCCTCCCTCGGCAGTACCTGCCGCTTCGGTCACCGTCCCGGCTCCGGCTCCGGCAGGAGTGTCGGACGACGGACCGCCCCCGGCCGGAGGTTCCTCGCCTGATCCGGTCCGGTTCGTCTACCCGCACCGGCCTCCGGCGCCCGGTTCCTGACCGCAGCGCCGTCCCGGGGTGGGCCGAAGCCCTCGGCCCGCCCCGGCCCCACCCCCTCGAAGGAGCCATGGTCATGACCTCCAGAAGATCACCACGCCCCCGCCCACCTCCCGCTCACCTTCGTCTGGAATCCCGATGTCCTCCACCCCGAAGCCCGACGCCCCGGCGTCGGTGAAGTTCCCGCACCGCTCGCGCCGAGGCGTCCTGCTCGGCCTGAGTGTCTCCCAGCTGATCACCGTCGCCGCCACCGGTCTGGTGCTGCTCGGCGTCCTGACCACCCGCGGCGTCGTCGGTGCCCTCCAGCTGCTGCCCCTGTGGGGTGCGGTGGCCGTCGTCGTCGTCCTGCGCTACCGGGGACGGACCCTCGCCGACTGGGCCCCGATCGCCGTCCGCTACGCGCTGCGGCGCCTGCGCGGGCAGCTGGTCTGGCTGGCCCGGCCGTCCCGGCGGCCGGTGCGCGAGGGTCTGCTGCACCTGCCCGGCGGTGCGGCCAGCCTGCGCGTGGTCACCGCCCCCGACCGCCGCTACGGCGCCGTCCACGACCCGCACGCCAGCACCCTCACCGCCATCGTCAAGGTCAGCAGCCGCGCGTACGCGCTGCTGGACCCCGGCACGCAGGCCGCCAACGTCTCCGGCTGGGGCCGCACCTTGGCGGCGCTGGCCCGCACCGGCCACGTCGCCCGGATCCAGATGATCGAGCGGACCGTCCCGGACTCCGGCGACGCGCTGCGCCGCTACTGGCAGGAGCACGGGAAGCCGGACGCGCCGCTGGCCGGTGCGCTCTACGGCGAGCTGATCGAGAACGCCGGCCCGGCCGCCGCCCCGCACGAGTCGTACATCGCCGTCGCGCTGGACTTCAAGAAGGCCCGCCGCCTGATCAACCAGGCCGGCGGCGGCCTTACGGGCGGCTTCGCGGTGCTCGCCCAGCTGACCTCCGCCTGCGAGCAGTCCGCCCGCACCGCAGGGCTGAACCCGACCGGCTGGCTGTCGGCCGCCGAGATCGCCGCCGTCGCCCGCACCGCCTACGACCCCGCCTCCCGCGCCGCGCTGGACCGCTGGTCCGACAACGGCCGCCCCGCCGCCGACCCCGCGGCGGCAGGTCCGGTGGTCGTGGTGGAGAAGGCCGACCACATCTCCACCGACTCCGCGCACCACACCACCTACTGGGTGGAGAACTGGCCCCGCACCGAAACCAACCCCGGGTTCCTGCACCAGGTGATGTTCGCCTCCGGGGTGCGCCGCACCGTCTCCCTCGCCTACGAACCCAAGGACCTGGACGCCGCGATGCGCGACGTGCAGCGCAAGAAGGCTTCGGTGATCGCCGACTCCGCCGAGCGCGCCCGCAAGGGCCAGGTCGCCTCCGAGGCCGACTCGGTGGAGTACCAGGACATCCAGGCCCGCGAGCGGCAGCTGATCGCCGGGCACGCGGACGTCGCGCTGACCGGCCTGCTGACCGTCTCCGCCGACACCGAAGACGAGTTGCGCTCGGCGTGCGCGGTGATCGAGACCGCCGCCGTCGGCGCCCAGCTGGACCTTCGCCCGCTCACCTGGCAGCAGGCGACCGCGTTCACCGCCGCCGCCCTGCCCTTCGCTCTCGCCGCCTGACGCCGGCCCGCCCCTCCCCGAAGGAGCCCACGATGCCGGCCACCCCCGACTTCGTCCCCTACGCGAGTGCCGCGATCGACTTCCACCGCGCGCTCAACCTGCCCGCCGGGCCGCTGGTCGCCTCCCGGCCTGAGCTGGACTGCCTGCACGAGCATCTGCTGTCCCTGCACGCGCTGCTGGACGCCCACGCCGAGCGCACCGCTCCGCTGCTGCCCGCCGAGGGCGACCACCTGCGTGCCGTCCGCACCCGGCTGTGGCAGGCCGCCGACCACCTCCACGCCGCCTACCACTCGGCCCCCCGGCTCGGCAGCGGCGAGGTCCCCGACGCCGAAGCCTGCCGGACCCGGCTGCCCGAGGGTGCGCCGGAGCTGACGCTCTGCCGCCGCCATCAGCAGACCGCCCGCCTGGTACGCCGCCGCACCACCCCCACCGACCTGCACTCCCCCTTCACCGGCCTTGTCCGGCACTGACCCCGGAAGCCGCCACCATGACCAGGAACCGCGCCACCGCCAGCCCGCTGTTCGTCCCCCGCAAGCCGAACCGCGCCCAGCGCCGGGCCGCCCGCGAGAGCTTCGCCGAGGCCCGCACCAAGGCCCGCAGCATCCGACTGCCCTCCCGCCAGCGGGAGTTCACCGGGGCCGACCCCGAGCTACAGCCGACCTACCCCGCCTCCGGGCGCCCCGGCCCCGCCTCCGGACGCGGCAGCAAGCTGCGCCTGCCCAAGCACCGCATGACCACCGCCGTCGCGGGCGGTGCCTATCCATTCCTCGCCGAGGCCGGCCTCGGCGCCGAGGGCACGTTCATCGGCCGCGACCTGCACGCCGAGGCCGCGTTCTGCTTCGACCCGTTCACCCTCTACAACTCCGGCCGCATCGAGGGGTTCACGAACCCGAACGCGGTCCTGTGCGGGATCATCGGCATGGGCAAGTCCGCGCTGGCGAAGTCCATCGCCACCCGGTCGGTCGCCCACGGCTACAAGATCTACATTCCGTCCGACCCGAAGGGCGAATGGTCTTCCCTCGCAGGTGAGTTGGGCGGGCAGACCATCGCGCTCGGCCCCGGCCTGCCGGGCAGGCTCAACCCTTTGGACGCACCCGCTCGGCCCGCCGGGGTGGACGAGGAGGACTGGAGCGCCGAGGTCCGCAAGCGCCGGCTCCTGCTGCTGGCGAGCCTGGCGGCCACCGTGCTCAAGCGCGACCTGCTGCCGATGGAGCACACCGGCCTCGACGTCGCACTCGACCTGGTCGTCGCCGAGGCCGAAGCCGACAGCACCGCACCGCTGCTCGGCGACATCGCCCACGCCCTCGGTC
>NZ_JBHUWH010000401.1:0-7225 GCF_042670125.1 Kitasatospora sp. NPDC057198
GCGCAGGTGCGCGCCGCCGCCGAGGGGTAGCAGCTCGGGCGGGCGGTCCGCGGTGACCGGTGGCACGGAGTTGTCAGGTGCGTCGGCGGAGTGACTCATGATGCGGAGTATGGGCCATGCCCGACCGGGCCCACCAGCGGATATCCGCCCCGCCGCTCCCGTGCGCCCCGGCCCGCGCTCCGGCCCCGGCCCCGGCCCGCGCTCCGCCCCCCGCACCCCGTCGCCGGGCGTCAGAGCCGGACCATCACCTCGTCCAGCGGCTTGCGCACCAGGTCCGGCACCCGGGCGTCCTCGGCGGGGTAGCCGACCGGGATGACGTACGCGGCGCGCTCCTCCGGCGGGCGGTCGCAGACCTCGTTCAGGAAGCGCATCGGGCTCGGCGTGTGGGTCAGCGTGGCCAGGCCCGCCTGGTGCAGCGCGGAGAGCAGGAAGCCGACCGCGATGCCCACCGACTCCTTGGTGTAGTACGGGCGCGGCGAGTTCGGGCCCTTGTGCACCTCGAACACCACGATCACCGCGGGCGCGTCCTCCAGGAACGGCTTGTGCCAGTCGGTGCCGATCGGGGCCAGCGCCGCCAGCCACTCCTCGGACGCCCGGTGCGCGTAGAACTCCCGCTCCTCCGCCTCGGCGGCCTCCCGCAGCCGCCGCTTGCGCTCAGGGTTGGTGATCACCACGAACCGCCACGGCTGCACGTGCGCGCCGCTCGGCGCGGTCGCCGCCGTCCGCACCGCCCACTCCAGCACCCCCTCGGGCAGCGGACGGGACGAGTAGTCGCGCACGGTGCGGCGCTGGTCCATCACCTGGTGGAACTCCCGGCAGCGGTCGGCCGCCTCGTGGGCGGGCACGCTCATCGGGCGCAGCGGCGTCGTCGGGTGCGACGGCGTCGAGTGCGGCGGCGCCGGGTGCGACGGCGCGTGGGAGGGGTCACGGTCAGTCATGCGCGCCACCCCAGCACGCCGCGCGCCCCGGCGGAAGGGGCCGGGGCGCGGTCGGCGACTACTGGCAAACCGGCAAGGAGCGCGGAGGGACCTACAGTTCGGTGACCCTGCCGTCCGCGACCACCAGGCGCCGGTTCACCTGCACGGCCTCCAGCATCCGCCGGTCGTGGGTGACCAGCAGCAGGGTGCCGGTGTACGAGGCGAGCGCCGACTCCAACTGCTCGATCGCCGGCAGGTCCAGGTGGTTGGTCGGCTCGTCCAGCACCAGCAGGTTCACCCCGCGGCCCTGCAGCAGCGCCAGCGCCGCCCTGGTCCGCTCGCCCGGGGAGAGCGTCCCGGCCGGGCGCAGCACGTGCACCGCCTTCAGGCCGAACTTGGCCAGCAGGGTGCGCACGTCCTCCGGGTTCATCTCCGGCACGGCCGCCGAGAACGCCTCCAGCAGCGGACGCCCGGCGTCACCGCCGAACAGGTGCCCGCGGGCCTGCTCCACCTCGCCGACCAGCACGCCCGAACCCAGCGCCGCCGAGCCCGAGTCCAGCTCCAGCCGGCCCAGCAGCGCCGCCAGCAGCGTCGACTTGCCCGCGCCGTTCGCGCCGGTGATCGCCACCCGGTCCGCCCAGTCGACCTGGAGGTCCACCGGGCCGAACGCGAACTCCCCGCGCCTGACCGCCGCCTGCCGCAGCGTCGCCACCACCGAGCCGGAGCGCGGCGCGGCGGCGATCTCCATCCGCAGCTCCCACTCCTTGCGCGGCTCCTCCACCACGTCCAGGCGCTCGATCATCCGCTGGGTCTGCCGGGCCTTCGCGGCCTGCTTCTCGGTCGACTCGGCGCGCTGCGCCCGCGCCTTCTTGTCGTTGTCGCCGCCCTTGCGCCGGGCGTTGCGGACGCCGTGCTCCATCCAGTTGCGCTGCATCTGGGCGCGCGCCTCCAGGCCCGCCTTGGTGTCCGCGAACTCCTCGTACTGCTCGCGGGCGTGCCGCCGGGAGACCGCCCGCTCCTCCAGGTACGCCTCGTAGCCGCCGCCGTACAGGTTGACCTGGCCCTGGTGCAGGTCGAGCTCGAGGACGCGGGTGACGGTGCGGGCCAGGAACTCGCGGTCGTGGCTGATCAGCACGGTGCCCGCGCGCAGGCCCTTCACGAACGCCTCCAGGCGCTCCAGGCCGTCCAGGTCCAGGTCGTTGGTGGGCTCGTCCAGCAGGAACACGTCGTAGCGCGACAGCAGCAGCGAGGCCAGGCCCGCGCGGGCCGCCTGGCCGCCGGACAGCGCCGTCATCGGCACGTCCAGCGAGACCTTCAGGCCCAGCGAGTCGGCGACCTCCTCGGCCCGCTCCTCCAGGTCCGCGCCGCCCAGCTCCAGCCAGCGGTCCAGGCCCGCCGCGTACGCGTCGTCCGCGCCCGGACGGCCCTCCACCAGGCCCTCGGTGGCCTCGTCCAGCGCCGCCTGCGCCGCCGCCACGCCCGTGCGCCGGGCCAGGAAGTCGCGCACCGACTCGCCCTCGCGGCGCTCCGGCTCCTGCGGCAGGTGCCCGACGTTCGCGGTCGGCGGGCTCAGCTTCAGGCTGCCGCCCTCCGGGGCGTCCAGCCCGGCCAGCAGGCGCAGCAGGGTGGACTTCCCGGCGCCGTTCACCCCGACCAGGCCGATCACGTCCCCGGGGGCGACGACCAGGTCGAGCCCGGAGAACAGCGTGCGCTCGCCGTGGCCGGCGGCGAGGTCCTTGACGACGAGAGTGGCAGTCATGATGACGTCGATTCTAGGCGGCGGCCCGGACCGCCCCGGACGGGCGCCGCTACCGGGCCCAGCCCTCGGCGTTGGAGTACGACTCGTAGCTGTGCGCCGTCGCGCGCTGCCACTCCCCGCCGGTCAGCCGCCAGTACGCCCCGTCCGGGACGTACAGCAGCGGTTCGGCCCAGACGGACCCCTCGGCGTACGGCGCGAAGCGGCGCGGGTCGGCCAGCACCGCCCGGTACGCGGCGCGGCCGTCGGCGACCACCGCCGCCCGGGTGTACAGGAAGGCGTCGCCGCCCAGCCCCTCGCCCAGCTCGCGGCGGTCCAACCGGTACAGCGCGGCGGACAGCCGCTCGGCGAACCCGGCCACCGCGGCGACCGGGCCGGCCGACAGGCGCTCCTCCAGCGCGGCGGCCAGGCGCTCCGCGTCCGGGTCCGCCCCGGGCGGGCGGCACTCCTCCAGCAGCTGCCAGAACCCGTCCTCGTCCATGGCCGTCCAGCCTGCCCGGGGCCACCGACAGCGGGCCGGGGGCCGGGGGGCGAGGTCGGGACCTAATTCCGTTGCGGGGGCTCCGGCGGGTTCCGTACCCTCGAAGACGTCGCATCCCCGCACGTCTGGAGAAGGCCGTTGCTCGTCTGAGGTCATGAGACACCGCGCCACGCCACACCCGTGTCCTTCCCGGGTCCGTTGAGCGTGCGGGCGCGAGTGCGACCTCGGCAGGGCGGCTCTCCACGGCTCCCGTGCGGGTTCTCCGTTTCCAGCGGCGTTCCCCGCGACGGCCCTCCGCGCCCCCGCGTCCCCGGTGTCTCCCGTGTTGCTCCCCTTCCCTTCGCGGCAACCTCCAGGAGGCCCTCATGGCGCAACCCACCACCTCGATCCTCTGCACCGACCTCGGCTTCGAGTGGCCCGACGGCCGCCCCGTGCTGAGCGGTTTCCACCTCGCCGTCGGCCCCGGCCGCACCGGGCTGGTCGGCCTCAACGGCGCCGGCAAGTCCACGCTGCTGCGGCTGATCGCCGGCGAGCTCGCCCCCGCCGCCGGCACCGTCCGCGTCGCGGGCGAACTCGGCTACCTGCCACAGGACCTGACGGTCGCCGCCGGGCAGCGGGTGGACGAGACGCTCGGCATCCGCGCCCAGCGCGAGGCCCTGCACGCCATCGAGTCCGGAGACGTGGACGAGCGCCACTTCACCGCCGTCGGCGACGACTGGGACGTCGAGGAGCGCGCCCGCGCCACCCTCGACCGCCTCGGCCTCACCGAGCTCGACCTCGACCGCACCACCGGCGAGCTCTCCGGCGGCCAGGCCGTCCTGCTGCACCTCGCCGCCCTGCTGCTGCGCCGCCCCGACGTCCTGCTGCTCGACGAGCCCACCAACAACCTGGACGTCCAGGCCAGGGCCCGGCTGTACGACGCGGTGACCGCCTTCCCCGGCGTGCTGCTGCTGGTCAGCCACGACCGCGAACTCCTGGAGCGGGTCGACCAGATCGCCGACCTGCGGGACGGCGGGGTCACCTGGTACGGCGGCAACTTCAGCGCCTACCAGGAGGCCCTGGAGACCGAGCAGGAGGCCGCCGAACGCGTCGTCCGCAACGCCGAGGCCGACGTCAAGCGCCAGAAGCGCGATCTGGTCGAGGCCACCCAGCGGCTCGCCAAGTCCGCCGCCTACGGCAAGCAGCGCTCGGTGCGCCGCAACGACCCCAAGGCGCTGGCCGACAAGCTCCAGGGCAGGGGCGAGGAGACCGCCGGCCGCCTGCGCGGCATGCACACCGAACGCCTCAACGAGGCCAAGGAGCGGCTGGCCACCGCCGAGGAGGCCGTCCGCGACGACGCCGAGATCCGGATCGACCTGCCCCGCACCGCCGTCCCCGCCGGGCGCACCGTCCTCACCCTGGAGGGCGTCCGCCTCGCCCACGGCGGCCGCGGCCGGATCGACCTGGAGGTGCGCGGCCCCGAGCGGATCGCCCTCACCGGCCGCAACGGCTCCGGCAAGAGCACACTGCTGCGCACCATCGCCGGTGAACTCGCCCCCGCCGCGGGCATGGTCACCACCCCGGTGCAACTGCGGCACCTCCCACAGCAGTTGGACGTCCTGGACGACGAGGAGACGGTCTTCCGGAACGTCAAGGCGCACGCCCCCGCCGCCACCGACAACGAGATCCGGGCCCGGCTGGCCCGCTTCCTGTTCCGCGGCGCCCGCGCCGACCAGCCGGCCGGCACCCTCTCCGGCGGCGAGCGCTTCCGGGCGACGCTGGCCGCCCTCCTGCTCGCCGACCCGCCCCCGCAGCTCCTGCTGCTCGACGAACCCACCAACAACCTCGACCTCTCCAGCGTCCGCCAGCTCACCCAGGCCCTCGCCGGCTACCGCGGCACCCTGATCGTCGCCAGCCACGACCTCCCCTTCCTCCGGGAGATCGGCATCACCCGCCGGCTGGAGTGGGACGGAGACGAACTGCACCCGGCCGACCCGTGCTGACCCGGCGGGCCGCCGGGCCGTCGGTGCCCAAACCACTCTGTCCGGAAAGGAGGATGGGAGACTGACCGTCCGTGACACACACCGAGACGCACACCGAGACGCCTGCCGGGACGCCTGCCGGGGCACACACCGACCTGGCCCGCCGCATCCACGCCGCCTCCCACCTGACCGGGGAGTTCACCCTCCGCTCGGGCCGCACCGCGACCGAGTACTTCGACAAGTACCGGTTCGAGGGAGACCCGGTGCTGCTGGACGAGATCGCCCGGCGGATGGCGCCGCTGGTGCCGGCCGGCACCGAGGTGCTGGCCGGCCTGGAGATGGGCGGCATCCCGGTGGTCACCGCCCTGGGCCGGCACACCGGGCTGCCCTGCGCCTTCGTGCGCAAGCAGGCCAAGCCGTACGGCACCTGCCGGCTCGCCGAGGGTGCGGAGGTGGCGGGCCGCCGGGTGCTGGTCGTGGAGGACGTGGTGACCAGCGGCGGCCAGATCGTGCTCTCCACCGCCGACCTGCGTGCCCTGGGCGCGCGGGTCGCGGAGGCGCTGTGCGTGATCGACCGCGGGCAGGGCGGCACCGGGGCCCTCGCGGCCGAGGGCATCCGCCTGCTGTCGCTGCTGACCGCCGACGACCTCCGGGCCGCCGCGGCCACGCCCTGACCCCGCCCGCCCGTCCCACGCCCCTTCCGCCTCCTCCCCTTCTCCCGTCCCGTTCCGGTGTCCGCCCGTCCCGCACCCCTCCCGCCATCTCTCCTTCTCCCGTCCCGTCCCGTTCCGGTGTCCGCCCGTCCCGCACCCCTCCCGCCTCCTCCCCTTCTCCCGTCCCGTCCCGTCCCGTCCCGGTGTCCGCCCGTCCCGTACCTCTCCCGCCATCTCTCCTTCTCCCGTCCCGTTCCGGTGTCCGCACAGTGGGACGAGTCGGCTCGGGCGGGGGTCGGGAGGGCAGGATCGGGGGGTCCTGTTGTCGTTCCCCGCTGGAGTGTGCGCCGTGGCGCTGGTCGAGATCCCCGGTTCGAAGTCGGTGACGGCGCGTGCGCTGTTCCTGGCCGCGGCGGCGGACGGGGTGACGACGCTGGTGCGGCCGCTGGTGTCGGACGACACCGAGGGCTTCGCCGAGGGGCTGGGCGCGCTCGGGTACCGGGTGGAGCGCGAGGAGCGGGAGTGGCGGATCACCGGCCGCCCGCAGGGGCCCGGGGCCGACGGCGCCTCGGTGTTCTGCCGGGACGGCGCCACCACCGCGCGCTTCCTGCCGACGCTGGCCGCCGCCGGGCACGGCACCTTCCACTTCGACGCGTCCGAGCAGATGCGCCGCCGCCCGCTCGGCCCGCTCACCACCGCGCTGCGCGACCTCGGCGTCGAGCTGGAGCACCACGGCGCCGAGGGCCACCACCCGCTGAGCGTCCGCGCGGCGGGCGTCGAGGGCGGCGAGGTGGTGCTCGACGCCGGGCTGTCCTCGCAGTACCTGACGGCGCTGCTGCTGCTCGGCCCGCTCACCCGCACCGGCCTGCGGATCCGGGTCACCGACCTGGTCTCCGCCCCGTACGTCGAGATCACCCTCGCGATGATGCGCAGTTTCGGCGTCGAGGTGGCTCGCGAGGGCAACGTGTTCGACGTCCCGGCCGGCGGCTACACCGCCGCCCGGTACCCGGTCGAGCCGGACGCCTCCACCGCCTCGTACTTCTTCGCCGCCGCCGCGCTGACCGGCCGCGAGGTGACCGTCCCGGGGCTGGGCCGCGGCGCGCTCCAGGGCGACCTGAAGTTCGTCGAGGTGCTGGAGCGGCTCGGCGCGAAGGTCGAGATCGGGGCGGACGCCACCACCGTCACCGGTGGCACGCTCACCGGCGGCACCGTCAACATGCGCGACATCTCCGACACCATGCCGACGCTGGCCGCCATCGCCCCGTTCGCCTCCGGCCCGATCCGGATCGAGGACGTCTACAACACCCGGATCAAGGAGTGCGACCGGCTCGACGCCTGCGCGGAGAACCTGCGCCGCCAGGGCGTCGACGTCGCCACCGGCCGGGACTGGATCGAGATCCGGCCCGGCACGCCGAAGCCGGTGGAGATCGAGACCCGCGGCGACCACCGGATCGTGA
>NZ_JBHUWH010000402.1:0-7211 GCF_042670125.1 Kitasatospora sp. NPDC057198
GTGCCGGGCGGGGCTTCGCCGTTGCCGCCGGTCCTGCGGCTCAGTGGACGCAGAACTCGTTGCCGGCCGGGTCCTGCAGGACCGTCCAGGTCAGGCCGGGGATGCTGTGCTCGCCCACGACGCTCGCCCCCAGGGCGACCAGCCGTGCGACCTCCTCCGCCATGCCGGTGCCGGACGCGACGGCGAAGTCGACGTGCACCCGGTTCTTGCCCGCCCGCTCCTCGGGCACCCGTTGGAAGCCCATCGCGACGGGCTTCGCGCCGACGATGACGAAGTCGCCGTGGTCCTCGGCGATCTCGCCGCCCAGCGCGGTGGCCCACCAGCGGGCCAGTTCCTGCGGTTCCGCGCAGTCCACCGTGATCATCACTGCTGCCAGAGTCATGGGCGCCACCCTAGCCACCGCCACCGACAATCCCCGCTCGGCCGGGGCCCGGTGGTGGGGCGGCTGGTCAGGACGGCGGTTTGCGCCAGACGGAGACGTGCTTCGCGGAGTCCTGGGTGAACGGGGTGCCGTCCCAGTCCGCGACGCGGCGTTCGAGTTCGAGGCCGGCGATCCGGGCCATCAGGTCGAGTTCGGCCGGCCAGGCGTACCGGTGGCGGGAGTTGTCGCGGCGGTAGGGGCCGTCGTCGCCCTCGCGGGTGAAGTGGTGCGAGACCAGGACCTGCTCGACCAGGTCGAAGGTGTCGAAGCCGAGGTGGCGGTCGGAGACGTCGAACGGCACCGCGGACTGGCCGGGCGGCAGGAAGCGCAGCGGAGGCACGCCCAGCTCGATGACGAACCGGCCGCCGGGCTCCAGGTGGCGGGCGGCGTTGCGGAAGCACTCGACCTGCTCGTCCTGGGTGAGCAGGTTCGAGATGGTGTTGTAGACGAGGTAGACCAGGGTGAACCCGCCGGGGACGGCGGTGGTGGCCATGTCCCCGATGGTCACCGGGAGGGTGTCCTCGTCGGCCTTGCGCCGCAGCACGGCCGCCATGTGCTCGGACAGTTCGATGCCCGCGACCGGCACGCCGCGTTCCCGGAGCGGGACGCCCACCCGGCCGGTCCCGATGGCGAACTCCAGGGCCCGGCCGTCCCCGGCGAGTTCGGCGAGGAAGGCGAGGGCCGGTTCGAGGGCGGCGGGCGAGGACGATTCGGCCTCCCCGGCGTCGTAGCGTTCGGCGGTCTCACGGTCCCACAGTTCGCTGCTCGTCACGGCTCCCACTGTGCCGGGCACCGGCGGCGCTGTCGACACGTTTACCTCCCGGCGTCCGGCTGCCCCCCGCCCCGCCGGTGCGGTCCGCCCGCCATGTCCCGCCCCGCCGTGTCCCGTCCCGCCGTGATCCACCCCGCCGAGGAACCGGAGGCCCCGCCGTGCCCGTCGAGCTGCGCCGTTCCACCGTGCTCACCCCGCCCGTCCGGGCGGCGCTGCTGGAGGTGTACGCGGACGTCCGGGCGCCGTTGCTGCACGAGCCGAACTACCGGGTCGGGGCGTTCGCCGGGCGGCTCGACCTGCACGCGGCCGGGGCGGGGTTCGCGCTGGTCCTGGGGCACGACGGCGGCACGGTGGCGGGGTACGCGTACGGGAACACGGTGGGGCCGGGCGACGGGTACTGGGGGCGGCTGGCGGGGCCGCTGCCGGAGGGGTTCGCCGACGAGCCGGTGTTCGCGCTCCGGGAGATCGGGGTGCGGGGCCGCTGGCGGGGCACGGGGGCGGCGCGGCGGATCCACGACGGGCTGCTGGCCGGGCGGGCGGAGCGGCGGGTCTGCCTGATGGTCAATCCGCTGGCCGGGGAGGGCCGGGTGCGGCGGGTGTACGAGGGCTGGGGCTACCGGGCGTTCGGCGTGCAGCCCGGGTCGGCGCTGTCGCCGGAGCTGGTGGCGATGGTCCGCCCGCTCGGCTGAGGGGCCGGGGGATCGCCGGGGGAGTCAGCGGGGGGCCGCGGCGAGCAGGTAGCGGTGTTCGGGGCGGCCGGTGTCGCCGTAGCGCAGGGACAGCCGCAGCCGGCGGTCCTGGGCGAGTTGTTTGAGGTAGCGCTGGGCGGTGGAGCGGGAGAGGCCGGTGGCCTCGGCGACCTCCTGGGCGGAGAGGGCGGTGCCGGCCCGGCGCAGGGCGGCCAGGACGAGGTCGGTGGTGGGGGCGCTGTGGCCCTTGGGGAGGGCGGCGGCGGGGGTGGTGCCGGTGCGCAGGGCGGCGAACATCCGGTCGACCTCGTCCTGGGAGGTCTCCCGGGCGGCGGGGCCGGCCAGGGCGTGGCGCAGGTCGGCGTAGGCGGTGAGCTTGTCGCGCAGCCCAGCGAAGCTGAAGGGTTTGACCAGGTACTGGAGGGCGCCGTGCTGCATGGCGGCGTGCACGGTGGAGACGTCGCGGGCGGCGGTGACCATCATGACGTCGCAGCGGACGCCCGCCTCGCGCAGGCGGCGGACCAGGGCGAGGCCGGTCTCGTCGGGCAGGTGGTGGTCGAGCAGGACGAGGTCGACGGGGGTGCGTTCGAGGGCGGCGTACGCCTGGGTGGCGCTGTGGGCGGTGCCGGTGACCCGGAAGCCGGGGACTCTGGCGACGTAGGCGGCGTGCACGTCGGCGACCCGGAAGTCGTCGTCGACCACGAGGACGTCGATCATGCGTTCTCCAGCAGGTGTTCCGGGGCGGGGTCGGCGCTGCGCAGGGCTTCGGGGAGTTCGACGGTGAAGCGGGCGCCGCCGAGCGGGCCGGTGCCGACGGCGAGGCGGCCGCCGGTGCGTTCGACCAGGCGGCGGACCAGGGCGAGGCCGAGGCCGCGGGGGCGGTGGGCGGGGGCGTCCTTGCTGCTCCAGCCCTCCTCGAAGACGCGTTCGCGCAGCTCGGGCGGGATGCCGGGGCCGCTGTCGGCGACCTCGACCAGCAGGGTGGGCCCGGCGGTGCGCAGCCGGACCTCGACGGTGCCGCCGGGGGCGGCGTCCATCGCGTTGTCGACCAGGTTGCCGACGACGGTGACCAGGGCGCGGGCGTCGTGCAGGGCGTCGGGGAGGTGGCTGTCGGGGGTGACGGTGAGCCGGATGCCGCGTTCCTCGGCCACGGCGGCCTTGCCGGTGAGCAGGGCGGCGGTGTGCGGGTCCTGGACGTGCCGGCCGATCCGGGCGGCGCGGGCGGCGCGGGTGCCGGACTGTTCGGAGATGAAGGCGGCGGCCTGGTCGTGGCGGCCGAGTTCGATCAGGCCGAGCAGGGTGTGCATCCGGTTGGCGTGTTCGTGGTCCTGGGCCCGGAGGGCGTCGGTGAGGCCCCGGGTGTGGTCCAACTCCCTTACCAGGTGCTCGAGTTCGGTGCGGTCGCGGAGGGTGGTGACGGCGCCGCCGTCGGCGGTGGCCATCCGGTTGACGAGCAGGACGCGGTCGTCGCGGACGGCGGGCAGGTCGGCGCCCTTGACCCGGCCGGTGAGCACGTCGGCGAGCCGGCCGGGCGGCAGCAGGTCGTCGACGGTGCGGCCGGCGCAGTCCTCGGGCAGGGCGAGCAGGCGCAGCGCCTCGTCGTTGGCGAGCCGGATCCGCCCGGCGGCGTCGAGGGCGAGCATGCCCTCGCGGATGCCGTGCAGCATGGCCTCGCGTTCGATCAGCAGGGCGGCGATGTCGGCGATGGCGATGTTGTGGGTGCGGCGCTTGAGGCGGCGGGCCAGGGCGAGGGTGGCGGTGAGGCCGACGGCGAGCCCGGCGCCGGCGCAGAGCAGGATGCCGCCGGCCATCGAGACCAGCCGGCCGCGGATGGAGTCGTCGCTGAGGCCGACCGAGACCTCGCCGACGATCCGGCCGTCGGCGGTCCGCAGCGGCACCTTGCCGCGGGCGGTGCGGCCGAGGGTGCCGTCCTGGATGGCGGTGACCTCCTCGCCGCGCAGCGCGGCCCCGGGGTCGGTGGAGACCCGCAGGCCGATCCGGGCCGGGTCGGTGTGCGAGAGCCGGATGCCGTGGTCGTCGGTGATGACGACGAACTCGGCGCGGGCGGTGTGCCGGATCCGTTCGGCGATGTCCTGCGCGGTGGCGGTGTCGCGGTCGGCGGCGGCCCGCGCGACGGCCGGGTCGGTGGCGGTGACGCGGGCGATGGACAGGGCGCGCTGCATGGCGTCGCGGTCGAGTTCGGCGCTGACGGGGGCGAGGAACAGCCCGGCGGTGACGGCGGTGACGGCGACGGTCACCAGGGTCTGGCTGAGCAGCAGTTGGGCGAAGACCCGGCGGGGTCGGCGCGGTCGTCCCATCGGGGTGTCCTTCCTGCTCGGAGCCGGTGCGGGGGCTCGGGGGCCCGGGGTTTCGGGGTGGGGGGCCACCCTATGTTTCCGGCGTGTTTCTGTCAGCCCCGGCCCCGGCTGTTGTAGCGGAAGCAAAACGAGCACAACAGCCCTCAACGCGGCAAACCCGCGTTAAGCCCGCAAGGCTCCCGCCGCCCCCGCCGTCCCTCGTAGCGTCCCGGTCCACAGCAGCGGGCCGGCGAGGGAGCCGGCCGAGGAGGTAGGTGGTTCACGTGGACCCGCACAAGGCCGGGGCCGTCCCGGCGATCGAGTTGACCGGGGCGACCAAACGCTTCCGGACGCCGTCCGGCGCCCTGCACACCGCCGTCCGGGAGCTCGACCTGACCGTCGCCCCGGGCGAGTTCGTCGCCGTCGTCGGCCCGACGGGGTGCGGCAAGTCCACCACCCTGACGCTGGTCAGCGGCCTGGAGGAGCCCACCGAGGGCGAGGTGCGGGTGTACGGGGAGCCGGTGTCCGGCATCAACGGGCACGTCGGCTTCGTCTTCCAGCAGGACGCCGTGTTCCCGTGGCGCACGGTGCTGTCGAACGTGACGGCGGGGCCGCGGTTCCGCGGCGTGCCGGCCGACGAGGCCCGGGAGAAGGCCCGCGACTGGCTGTCCCGGGTGGGCCTGTCGGCGTTCGAGGACCGCTACCCGCACCAGCTGTCGGGCGGCATGCGCAAGCGGGTCGCGCTGGCGCAGACCTTCGTCAACGACCCGCGGATCCTGCTGATGGACGAGCCGTTCTCGGCGCTGGACGTGCAGACCCGGGCGCTGATGTCGGACCAGCTGCTCGAACTGTGGGCGGGCACCGGCTCCTCGGTGGTCTTCGTGACGCACGACCTGGACGAGGCGATCGCGCTGGCCGACCGGGTGGTGGTGATGACGGCCGGGCCGGCCACCGTGAAGGAGGTCTTCACCGTGGACCTGCCGCGCCCGCGCACCGTGGAGGCCGTCCGGCTGGAGCCGCGCTTCGTCGAGCTGTACCGGGAGATCTGGGCCTCGCTCGGCGAAGAGGTCCGGATCACCCGTGAGAGAGGAGCGGGTCGTGCCGCTTGAGACCGCAGTAGCATCCGCCGCCCCCGCCGTCTCCCGCACCGAGGTGCGCGAACGGGCGGCCCGCAACCGGAGGTTGGGCGTGTACGGGGCCCGGGCCGCGGTGCTGGCCGGGTTCCTGGGCCTGTGGGAGGTCTGTTCCCGCACCGGGGTGGTCGACCCGTTCAACTTCTCCCAGCCGTCGAGGATCTGGGCGCAGATCTGGCAGTGGGTCACCCACGGCACCGCGCAGGGCTCGCTCGGCGAGCAGATCGGCTACACCCTGTACGAGGCGCTGACCGGCTGGGTGCTGGGCGTGGTCGGCGGCGTGCTGCTGGGCATCGCGCTGGGCCGGGTGCGGTTCCTGGCGGACGTGTTCGGCCCGTACATCAAGGTGCTGAACGCGATCCCGCGGATCGTGCTGGCGCCGATCTTCCTGATCTGGTTCGGCCTCGGCCCGGCGTCCAAGGTGGCCTCGGCCGTGGTGCTGGTGTTCTTCCCGGTGTTCTTCAACGCCTTCCAGGGCGCCCGCGAGGTGGACCGCAACCTGGTCGCCAACGCCCGGATCCTGGGCGCGAGCAACCGCAAGGTCACCCTGCAGGTGGTCATCCCCGCCGCCACCACCTGGATCTTCACCAGCCTGCACGTCAGCTTCGGCTTCGCGCTGATCGGCGCGATCGTCGGCGAGTACATCGGCGCCACCAAGGGCCTGGGCCTGATGGTCGCGGCCGCGCAGGGCACCTTCAACGCGGCGGGCGTGTACGCCGCGATGACCATCCTGGCCGTGGTCGCGCTGTTCACCGAGGGCCTGCTGACCTTCGCCGAGAAGCGCCTGTTCCGCTGGAAGCCGGCCGACGCCGGCGACGGCCGCTGACCCCCGCTCCCTTTTCGTCCAGAGAGGCTCCCCCACCATGCGCAGAACCGCTGCCGCCGCCCTCGCCGCCGTCCTCCTGCTGCCGCTGTCCGCCTGTGCCAACGACGCCGCGACCTCCCACAACGGCGCCGCGCCGGCCGGGAAGAAGGTCGACGGGCCGACCGTCAAGATCATGGTCGGCGGCCTGGACAAGGTCATCTACCTGCCGGCCATGCTGACCCAGCGGCTCGGCTACTTCGCCGACGCCGGGGTCAACGTCGAGCTGCTGAGCGAGCCGGCCGGCGTCAACGCCACCACCGCGCTGCTGGCGGGCGACGTGCAGGGCGCGGTCGGCTTCTACGACCACACCATCGACCTCCAGGCCAAGGGCAAGAGCGTCGAGTCGGTCGTCCAGTTCTCGCAGGCCCCCGGCGAGGTGGAGGTGGTCTCCGCGAAGCAGGCCGACGCGATCAGGTCCGGTGCGGACTTCAAGGGCCGCAAGCTGGGCGTCACCAGCATCGGCTCCTCCACCGACTTCCTCACCAAGTACCTGGCGGTCAAGAACGGCGTCAACGTCAGCGAGTTCAGCCCGATCGCGGTCGGCGCGGGCCAGACCTTCATCGCCGCGCTCCAGCAGGGCTCGATCGACGCCGGCATGACCACCGACCCGACGGTGGCGAACATCCTGTCCAAGCAGCTCGGCACCGTGCTGTACGACATGCGCACCCCGGAGGGGTCGAAGGCGGCGCTCGGCGGCCTGTACCCGTCCTCCTCGCTGTACATGAGCACCGCGTGGGTGGACGGCAACAAGGACACCGTGCAGAAGCTCGCCGACGCCTTCGTGAAGACCCTGAAGTGGATGAACACCCACACCCCGGAGGAGATCGCCGCCCAGATGCCCGCCGACTACGCGCAGGGCGGCGCCGCCGAGTACGCGGCCTCGATCAAGGCCACCCTGCCGATGTTCACCACCGACGGCGTGATGCCCGCCGACGGCCCGAGGACCGTGCTGTCGGTGCTGGCCGCCTTCCACCCCGACGTGCAGGGCAAGGAGGCGGAGATCGACCTGGCGAAGACGTACACCACCGAGTTCG
>NZ_JBHUWH010000403.1:0-7157 GCF_042670125.1 Kitasatospora sp. NPDC057198
GAACGTTCCTCCGGGGCCCGCCGCTTCCCGTGGGGCGTCGGACAGGGCCTAGGCTCGGGGCATGTCCGAGCAGCTCCCCGCCGCCGCAGCGCGGCTGACCGAAGCCGTCGACCGGCTCGCCGACCGCTTCCGGGCGATGCCGCAGAGCCGCCTGCTGGCCGCCGTCCCCGGGCACCCGTCCCGGGCCGCCGCCGTGCTCGCCCTGGCCCGCCGGCTGGCCGACGCGGGCCGGGCGCTGGAGGGGCTGCCCGCGCTGGAGGTGCCGGACTGCGGGGCGTTCGCGGTGGGGGACCAACTGGCCGTCACCGGGCACGACTTGGCGCTGGCCGCGGCGGACGGGCACCCGGACGTGCTGGCCGCCGCGCTGGACGACGTCGAGCGCACCGACCGGCTGACCGGCTGACCGGCCCCCCGCCGGACGGGGCCCGGACGCCGACGGGGCGCCGAGCCGACCCGGGCAACCCCTTGCCGGGCGGTCGGCGCCCCGTCGCGGGCGCGGGCGGGCGGCCGTCAGATCGAGGCGACCACCCGGTCGGCGAGCACGTAGACCGTCTCGTCGTCGGTGGAGAAGGTCAGCGAGTACGAGCCGGAGAACCGGGACCCGCCGAGCAGCCGGACGTCCTCGCCGGCCCGGACGGCGTCGATCAGCCGGTACGCGGCCTCCCGGTCGCCGGGCGCGACGCACAGCGTGGTGCCGTCGGCGAAGGCGTACACGTCCAGGGTGCCCAGCGGGCCGGGGCGGACGTCGGTCAGCGCGATCCGCTCCTCGGCGAGCGCGGCCAGCCGGTCGTCGGTCCACTCGCGGGACGGGGTCGGGCTGGGCACGAAGTCCGGGTGCGAGGGGTGCCGGCGCGGGTCGGGCGCGGCGGCGGGCTCGGCCTCGGCGTCCAGCAGCCCGGCCTCCAGGCCGGTGGCCAGCAGGTCGGCCTCCCGGCGGGCCCGCACGTCGCCGCTGTCGCCGGGGCCGGGCAGGCCGCCGCCCTGCGAGGGGTGCGCGGCCCGGGCGCCGCCGGCCGGGGCGCCGTCCGCCGGGCCGTCCTTGATCAGGTCCTCCAGCGCGTGGCGCAGCGCCTCGCCGAACTCCGGGTCCATCACGCCGTTGTTGTCGGCGGCGTCCTGCGGGCCGGTCGGGCGTGGGAAGAAGATCGGCCAGTCCTCGCCGATGGTGGTGAACGGGGTGTCGAACAGCGGGGAGTCCTCGGCGGCGCGCGCCTCCTGCTCGGCCCAGAACGCCCGGGCCTCGGTGATCTCCCGCTCCCGGTCGGCGGCCAGCGCCTCGGTGACGGCGCGGCGTATCAGCGCCTCGTCCACCTGCGGGGCCGGCTGTCCGGCCTCCAACTTCCGTGCCAGCGCGCGGAGGTGGAACAGGACGGCGGCGGTCAGGACGATCAGTACCAGCAGCAGGGAGAGGAAGACGGCGCTCACGGAACGTACTCCCAACGAGGAGCGGAACGGGGTTACGCCTCCACACTGCCGTATCGACGGCCGTTACTGCAGTGGCTCATGTCGGATTTGTCTGTGACTTTCCTACTTGTCCTCAAATTGTTAGGTAATACCTTTCTACGCTGCGGAGTTGATCCAATCCGGTGCGTCGAACATTCGGTCGCGGAGCGATGAAAAACGGGCCGGATCGCACCTTCGGTGTGATCCGGCCCTCAATTACCCAGCGTCACTCCGGATGGGTGAGACGCTCGCCACAGTGGTCAGCTCAGGCGCTCGATCACCATCGCCATGCCCTGCCCGCCGCCCACGCACATGGTCTCCAGGCCGAACTGCTTGTCGTGCCACTGGAGGGAGTTGATCAACGTGGTGGTGATCCGGGCGCCGGTCATGCCGAACGGGTGGCCGACCGCGATCGCGCCGCCGTTCACGTTCAGCCGGTCCAGGTCCACGCCCAAGTCCCGGTAGGACGGGATGACCTGGGCCGCGAACGCCTCGTTGATCTCCACCAGGTCGATGTCCCCGATCGACAGGCCCGCCCGCCGCAGCGCCTGCTTCGACGCCTCCACCGGGCCGTAGCCCATGATCTCCGGGGACAGCGCGGAGACGCCGGTGGACACCACCCGGGCCAGCGGCGTGATGCCCAGCTCGCGCGCCTTGGTGTCCGACATGACCACCAGCGCGGCCGCGCCGTCGTTCAGCGGGCAGCAGTTACCGGCCGTAACGGTGCCGTCCGGGCGGAACACCGGCTTCAGCCCGGAGACGCCCTCCAGCGTCACGCCCGCCCGCGGGCCGTCGTCCGCGCTCACCACGGTGCCGTCCGGCAGCGTCACCGGGGTGATCTCGCGCTGCCAGAAACCGGCCTTGATCGCCGCCTCCGCCAGGTTCTGCGAGCGCACGCCGAACTCGTCCTGCTCGGCCCGGGTGATGCCCTTCAACGCGGCCAGGTTCTCCGCGGTCTGGCCCATCGCGATGTAGGCGTCCGGCAGCAGGCCGTCCTCGCGCGGGTCGTGCCACTCCCCGCCGCCGGTCTCGGCCCGGTGCTTGGTGCGGGCCTGCGCCTCGTCGAACAGCGGGTTGGTGGTGCCCGGCATGCCGTCCGAGGTGCCGTTGACCGAGCGGGAGACGGTCTCGACGCCCGCCGAGACGAAGACGTCGCCCTCGCCGGCCCTGATCGCGTGCAGCGCCATCCGGGTCGTCTGCAGCGACGAGGAGCAGTAGCGGGTGATCGTCGCGCCCGGCAGGTAGTCCATGCCCATCTGGACGGCCACGATCCGGGCCAGGTTGTGGCCCTGCTCGCCGCCCGGCAGGCCGCAGCCCAGCATCAGGTCGTCGATCTGCCGCGGGTCCAGCTCCGGGACCTTCGCCAGCGCCGCACCGATGATCTGCGCGGTCAGGTCGTCCGGGCGGACGTCCTTCAGCGAACCCTTGAACGCCCGGCCGATCGGCGAACGGGCGGCGCTGACGATGACGGCTTCGGGCATGGCGGGCTCCTCGCTGAGTGACCTCGGGACGCGATCCGGCGGATCTCCCGGGAAAGTTACCGTTTGGTAGCTCCGGCGTCATCCGCCCCCGGGTGTGAGTTCGCCGACGTGATCGCCCGCCGGCCGCCCCCCTCCGCCGGCTCCTCCGCACCCGCTCCGGCGGGCTCCGCGTCCTCGGCGGGCTCCGTGTCCTCGGCGGGCTCCGTGTCCTCGCCGCGCGGCAGCGCCAGCCGGAAGCGCTGCTTGAGCGTCGCCCAGCGCCAGGTGCCGTTCTCCGGACCGGCCGCCACCACCTCGGTGCCCGAACGCCCCGCCGCCGCCGCGGCCGCCACCGCCACCGGCAGCACCGCCTGCGGCTCCACCGCGCCGCCCACCGCCGCCGACTCCTGCGGCCACAGCCCCAGCGCCGCGCACAGCGAGGGCAGCAGTGCCATCGACGCCGTCGCGTACCCCTGCGCGGACGGGTGGTAGCGGTCCGCGGCGAACAGCTCCGGCCGGGACGCGAACTCCGGACCCAGCAGCGAACCCAGCGAGACCGTCCGCCCGCCCGCCTCCACCACCGCGATGGTCTGCGCCGCCGCCAACTGTCGGCTCAACCGCCGCGCCACCCAGCGCAACGGCGGCCGGACCGGCTTGATGGTGCCCAGGTCCGGACAGGTGCCCACCACCACGTGACAGCCCGCCGAGACCAGCGCGCCCACCGTCTCGCCCAGCTCGCGCACGCTGCGGGCCGCCGGGGCGTGCCGGGTCACGTCGTTCGCACCGACCATCAGCACCGCGACGTCCGGCCCGTGCGCCAGCGCCAGCTCCAACTGCCGGGCCAGGTCCGACGAGCGCGCACCCGACTTCGCCACGTTCGCCAACCGCACCCGGCGCTCCGCGACCGAGGCCAGCCCCGAGGCCAGCAGCGCGCCCGGCGTCTCCTGCGCCCGCTGCACGCCCAGCCCCGCCGCCGTCGAATCGCCCAGGAACGCCAGCACCAGCGGCTCCCGCGGGTCGGACGGATCGGTGAAACCCTCGCCGTACACGCCGTCCGCGTGCGGCGGATCGCCGTCCAGGATGCCGATCGCCCGCACCGCCATCCGGCTCTCGGTCAACAGCACCCCGGCCAGGCCCACCCCCAGCAGCCCCAGCCCACCACCCCCGTACGCCGCCGCGGTGGCGATCCGCCGCGCCACCCGGGCCCTCGACGCCTGCGAGCCGGACATCGGCAACCCCCTCTCCACTCCGCACACCGGTACCCCACTGGATACCCCCCACCCGCCCCGGCCTACCGGCCCACGGGGACAGAACCACCCGGGCGCCGCACGGGGGTGGCGGGCGGCGGGGAGGGAGGGTAGGCGCCTGCGGCGCGGGCTTCGGGGGAGGAGGGGAGGGATTCGCCTGCGGCGGGCTTGACGGCGGGGTGGGGCGGGGCGCTGCACGGGGGTGGCGGGTGGCGGGGAGGGAGGGTAGGCGCCTGCGGCTCGGACTCGGACTCGGACTCGGACTCGGATTCGGGCTCGGGCTCGGGGGAGTGGGCGGAAGGATTCGCCTGCGGCGGGCTCGACGGCGGGGCGGGGTGGGGCGCCGCGCGGGGGTGGCGGGCGGTGGCGGAGGGGGCGGGCGCCTACGGCGCGGGGGAAGGGGCGGGCTCGGGTGGTGGGCTTCGGGCTCGGGGCGGGGGTCAGGAGGGCGGGGTGCAGGCGAGGAGGGTGGCTCTGCGTTGGACTTCGCCGCGGGGGGCGGCGCAGTCGGCGACGAGGGCGACGGGGAAGGCGGGGCGGAGGGTGGTGACGGTGCCGAAGGCTCCGGGGGAGCGCGGGGCGGTGGGGGCGCAGTGGCGGACGAAGGAGCTGGTGATCACCCAGTTGAAGGCGTACCCGACGTACCGGCCGGGGCGGTCGGTGCCGGTGACCGGGTTGCCGCGGTAGGGCTCCAGGGGACTGCCGTAGCCGGGCAGTTCCGGGGTGGGGGACTGGCGGACGAACGCGTCGTACGCGCGGCGGGCGTCGGCGTCGCCCGCGCTGGAGGCCGCGGTCGCGGTGAGGGGCTGGACGGGGCGGGCGTCGGAGAAGTGCAGCGGGCCGCCGTCCGGGGCGGTGAGGGTGACGGGCGGGGTGACGTACGTCAGCGTCTCCGTCTCCACCGCCGGGGTGAACTCGTAGCGCGGGTCCGTGCAGTCGGCCGGGGCCGTGGCGGACGGTGCGGGCAGTGCCCGGTCGTGCTGCGGTGCCGTGCAGCCGGCCACCGCCAGTTCCAGCGCGGCGGCCCCCGCGCTCCGGACGAGTCTTCCGTGTGTCATCTCTCCCCCTGGAATCCGGTCCGGAGCATGGCACACCGCGGGGACGCCGGGCGGTTCGGTCGCCGTTTCGGGATCGAACGGGGACGGACCTGTCGACGGGGCTCGGGCGACGGGGGGTGGGCGGCGCGGGGTGGGCCCTAGGCTGGGGGTTTCGGAACAGACAGTGATGCCATAGACCGGGAGGACCCCCGTGCGGTACCACAATTCGATCATCGAGCTGGTCGGCGACACCCCGTTGGTGAGGCTCAACAAGGTCGCCGAGGGGATCAGCGCCACCGTGCTGGCGAAGGTCGAGTACTTCAATCCGGGCGGTTCGGTGAAGGACCGGATCGCCATGCGGATGATCGAGGCGGCGGAGGCTTCCGGCGCGCTCAAGCCCGGCGGCACCATCGTCGAGCCCACCAGCGGGAACACCGGGGTGGGGCTGGCGATCGTGGCCCAGCAGAAGGGCTACCGGTGCATCTTCGTCTGCCCGGACAAGGTGTCCACGGACAAGATCAACACCCTGCGGGCGTACGGCGCGGAGGTCGTGGTCTGCCCGACCGCGGTCGCGCCCGAGCACCCGGACTCGTACTACAACGTCTCGGACCGGCTGGTCCGGGAGACCCCGAACGCGTGGAAGCCGGACCAGTACTCCAACCCGGAGAACCCGGCCTCGCACTACCACTCCACCGGCCCGGAGCTGTGGGAGCAGACCGAGGGGCGGATCACCCACTTCGTGGCGGGCGTCGGCACCGGCGGGACGATCTCCGGCACCGGCAACTACCTGAAGGAGGTCTCCGGCGGGAAGGTGCAGGTCATCGGCGCCGACCCGGAGGGCTCGGTGTACTCGGGCGGGACCGGGCGGCCGTACCTGGTGGAGGGCGTCGGCGAGGACTTCTGGCCGACCGCGTACGACCGCGGCGTCGCGGACCGGATCGTCGCGGTCTCCGACAAGGACTCGTTCCAGATGACCCGCCGCCTCGCCAAGGAGGAGGGCCTGCTGGTCGGCGGCTCCTGCGGGATGGCCGTGGTGGCGGCGCTGGAGGTGGCCCGCGGGCTGGGGCCGGACGACGTGGTGGTGGTGCTGCTGCCGGACGGCGGCCGCGGCTACCTGTCGAAGATCTTCAACGACGACTGGATGGCCGACTACGGCTTCCTGCCGACCGCCACCGACGAGGCGCACATCGGCGAGGTGCTGGCCCGCAAGGACGCCATCGAGCACGAGGGCATCCCGCAGTTCGTGCACATGCACCCGGGCGAGACGGTCGCCGAGGCGGTCCGGGTGCTGCGGGACTTCGGCGTCTCGCAGATGCCGGTGGTCTCCCCGGGCGCCGGGCACCCGGACATCATGGCCGGCGAGGTGGTCGGCTCGGTGGTCGAGCGCGAGCTGCTGGAGGGCCTGTTCAGCGGGCGGATCCAGCTGACCGACAGCCTCGACAGGGTGATGTCGAAGCCGCTGCCGGTGGTCGGCTCCGGCGAGTCGGTGACCAACCTGATGGCGGTGCTGGAGAAGGCCGACGCGGTGGTGGTGCTGGTCGAGGGCAAGCCGCAGGGCATCGTGACCAGGCAGGACCTGCTGGCCTTCCTGACCGCCCGGGCCGGGCACTGACCCCGCGCCGGGAGCGGACGCCCGCCGTCCGGGTGAAGGTGCGGCGCCGGGAACGGTTGGTACCCGGACGTCACAACCGCGCATCACCCGGTTAACACGGGCAGGGCATCTTTGAAGCACGGCAAGAAGCCGCAAGCGGTGACAGCGGAGGAAGGGAGCGGCTCCCCGGCCTCCGCGGTCACCAGGGACACGACCGGTCGGCCCTGACCCGGCCCACCGTGTCCGTCCGTGGGGGACGCCGTCGTCCCGCCCCTGCCACGCAGGGTGCGGCGGCCCCCGCGGCAGATATCGCGCCGCGAGGCGCGGCTCCGCGAGCTCCCGGGTGGGGGAGTCCGAGCGGAGGAGGCAGGGCCGGTCC
>NZ_JBHUWH010000404.1:0-7131 GCF_042670125.1 Kitasatospora sp. NPDC057198
GTCCGCCTCGGCGGGCACCGGCAGCCGGGTGACCTCGGGGTCGGGCTGCCGGCCGGCGCCCTCCTCGGGCTCCGCGTCCTCGGGCACCGCGAGCACCGCGCGGTCGCGGGTGAGCAGCAGCGCGGCGCCCTGCGGCGGGCAGCCGGTGAGGTAGCGGACGTTGGCGGCGCGCGTGATC
The DNA here is from genome assembly GCF_042670125.1 of Kitasatospora sp. NPDC057198. Lineage (NCBI taxonomy): Bacteria > Bacillati > Actinomycetota > Actinomycetes > Kitasatosporales > Streptomycetaceae > Kitasatospora > Kitasatospora sp. NPDC057198. The sequence continues at coordinate 179 of NZ_JBHUWH010000404.1, forward strand.
AGCGCGGCGTCGGCCCCGGAGGCGCTGCAGTACTCGCGGAGGCGTTCGCGTCGGTCGGCGTGCGCGTCGGACATGGTCCGAGCGTACGAACGGGGGCGGGAGGGCGCCTGTCGGGACCGGCTGGGCGGGTGGGGAATGCCCGCGGGGGCGTCCGTGTTGTGGCGTAGTGAAAACGGCAATCGTTGCCGGGAGAGGGAGGTCGAGACGATGGCACGCAGCGAACTGCGACCGGTGGTCACGCTCCGGTCCACGGCGGGGACGGGCTTCGCGTACGTGACCCGCAAGAACCGCCGCAACGACCCGGACCGGATGGTCCTGCGGAAGTTCGACCCGGTGGCCGGGCGGCACGTGGAGTTCCGCGAGGCCCGCTGACCCGCACCCGTCCGATCCAGCACGCACCCAGCGAGGAGGAGCAGCCATGCAGCAGGGAATCCACCCCGAGTACCGCCCGGTGGTGTTCCGGGACAAGACCGGGGGCCTGTCGTTCCTGACCCATTCCACCGCCGCGAGCGACCGCACGGTCGAGTGGGCGGACGGGCGGGCGTACCCGGTGGTCGACGTCGAGACGTCCTCGGCGAGCCACCCGTTCTACACCGGCCGGGCCCGCCTGATGGACACCGAGGGCCGGGTCGAGCTGTACCGGCGCCGGTACGGCGGCTGACGGCGCGAAGAGGGCCCCGGGGGCTTCCCCGGGGCCCTTCGCGCTACCTGCCCGGCGGGGGGACGGAGACGACCAGGGTGAACCGGCACGGCGCGTCGCCGTCGTTGCGGTAGCCGTGGGCGGCGGCGGCCTCGTAGGAGGCGGTGGAGCCGGCCGGGACGCGGTGGTCGCGGCCGTCCAGGGTGAGCGTGAGGGCGCCCTCGTCGACGCGGGCGATCTCGTAGGTGCCGGGCGGGTGCGGGTCGGAGGCGTGCGACTCGCCGGGGTGCAGCCGCCAGGTCCACAGCTCCAGCGGGCCGGGGGCCTCGGCGCCGCCGAGCAGGGTGCCGCTGCCGCCGCCGGGGCCGGTCCACAGCCGGACGGCGTCCTCGGCGGGGACGATCCGGACGGCGGAGGTGGCGTCGTAGTCGAGCAGCCGGGCGATCGAGGCGCCGAGCGCGTCGGCGAGCCGGGCCACGGTGCCGATGCTGGGGTTGGTGCGGCCCTGTTCGATCTGGACGACCATGCCGCGGCTGACCCCGGAGCGGGCGGCCAGCGCGTCCAGGGTGTGGCCGCGTTCGAGGCGCAGGCGCTTGAGGTTGCGGGCGAGGGCCTGGGTGACGAGGTCGGGTTCCGGCACGCGGGGTCCCTGTTCGGGTCGGGGCGGGCCGCGCTCCGGCGGCCGGGAGGTCCACCGAACTGTACTGCGCGGCCCGCCCGACGGGGCGTCAGGAGGCCCCGGCGCCCGTCCCCGCGAACGTCCGGGAGCGCCTGGCGATCCGCCAGTAGCCGATCGCGGCGGCCCAGACCACCACGAACAGGCCGACGATCACGAAGCCGACGTTGTCCAGGCTGAGGCCGGCGATCCAGCCGGTGACGGGGTCGGCCAGGTCGAACTTGTCGTGCAGCACCGCGACCAGCTCGATGGTGCCGATCACGAAGGCCACCGCGATCGACAGCCCGGTGATGGTCAGGTTGTAGTACACCTTGCGGACCGGGTTGGAGAACGCCCACTGGTAGGCGAAGTTCATGAACGTGCCGTCCAGGGTGTCGAACAGGCTCATCCCGGCGGCGAACAGCAGCGGCAGGCAGACCACCGCGTACCAGGGCAGCCCGGAGGCCGCGCCGGAGCCGGCCATCACCATCAGGGTCACCTCAGTGGCGGTGTCGAAGCCCAGGCCGAGCACCATCCCGACCGGGAACATCTGGCCGGGGCGGCTGATCGAGCGGGTGGCCCGGTTCAGCAGCCGGGCCAGCAGGCCCCGGGCGTTCAGGTGCTTCTCCAGCTCGGCCTCGTCGTACTGGCCCGCCCGCATCGCCCTGAACACCCGCCAGATGCCCAGCAGGGCCACCAGGTTGAGCGCCGCGATCAGGTAGAGGAAGACGCCGGACGCGGTGGTGCCGACGGTGCCGAGCACCCGGTGGGTGGCGGACTCCTCGTCCATCAGGGTGCCCGCCAGCGCCGTGCCGCCGGCCACCAGACCGGCCATGATCACCACCATCGAGGAGTGCCCGAGGGCGAACCAAAAGCCCACCGAGACCGGGCGGCGGCCGTCCGCCATCAGCTTGCGGGTGGTGTTGTCGATCACCGCGATGTGGTCGGCGTCGAAGGCGTGCCGCATGCCCAGGGTGTAGGCGGTGATGCCCAGGCCGATGCCGAACACCTGGGTGCCGACCTTGTACTCGTGCGGCGCCACCAGGAACAGCAGCGTCCCGAACGCCACCGCGTGCAGCGCCAGGATCACCGCCATCAGGCCGGCCGTGCGCAGGGTGTCCTCGCGCCGCCAGCGGAAGGAGGGAAGGGGGGATCCGGGTTCGTTCCCGGGCAGGGTCGACTCATGCGCGGTCATCCGCGTTCACGCTCCAGCACCTCGTGGATCACTTCGTGAGATGCCGTGGCCGGTCTCCTGGCTGACGGGGTGTTGCGCGCCGGCTCCCGGCCTTCCCGGCCGCGAGCGGCCAGTGGCACGGGGTGGGAGCCGACGACTCCCCGATCACAGTGGCGAGGGCCGCTCCGGACTCCCGCGACGCGCACGTGCGTGGCGTCGCGGTGCACCGGCTTCCCGAGCACCACGGCCCGCCCACCGTAGGCCCGGCGCGGGTGCGGCGGCAAGGGCGCGTCCGGGCCCGGTGGCGCAGATCACGCCTGGTCAGGACCGCACTGACGACGGATCAGGCCATCCAGAAGAAGACGCAGGTCATCCGCTTCTCCTCCAGCGTCGTGCCGTGGTAGGCGGTCGCGGTGTGGATCAGGTTGGCGGTGTAGAGCAGCAGCCGGTTGTGGCGGTGCGGGACGGCCAGGTCCTCGGTGAAGGAGTCCGGCGGGACGAAGCGGGTGCCCAGGGCGTCCACCAGGTTGTTGTGCGGGGCGATCACGCTGTTGCCGCCGAGGCGCCCGCCGGGGAAGCTCTGCCGGTAGAAGCTGGTGCCGCAGCCCTTCGGGACGGCCGGGTTGAGGTACAGCACGGCGGCGTAGCGGCACAGCGAGCGCGAGTCGGTGTGCGGGCGCGGCTCGCACTCCCCCGCGCCGACCACCTGCACGCAGTTGTGGTTGAAGGTGCCGCCCTCGGTCTCGTCCAGCGCCCAGATCCGCCCGGCCCCGGTGGCCGCCCGCACCAGCGCCTCCACGTGCGCCAGTTCGTCCGGTTCCAGCCCCGGCATCGCGCGCAGGCCGGGCCAGGACTCCGGCCGGTGCGGGTAGCCCTCGTCCCAGTCGGTGCGGGCCAGGTGCCGGGCGCGCACCGCGTCCGGGTCGGGGAGGACGTCGTCCAGCACCCAGTAGTCGCGTCCCCGGGTGGGCTTGCGGTACGGCAGGACCGGGAGCGCCGGGGTGGGGCGCGGGCCCTGGAACGGTTGCACGGGCATGGACCCGACAATAGGAGCGGCGTTCCGGGGCCTCGCCCAAGACGTGGTCAACCTTGCGTCAAGGCTTGCCGGGCCGGCGGCCGGTCAGGACCGCTGGCAGCTCGGGCACCAGAACAGGTTCCGGGCGGCCAACTCCTCGGCGCGGACCGGGGTTTCGCACACCAGGCAGGGCTGGTCGTGCCGGCGGTAGACGTACACCTCGCCGCCGTGGTCGTCCACCCGGGGCGGGCGGCCCATCGCCTCCGGGGTGTGCTCGGGGCGGACGGTGTCGATCCGGCCCGCGGCCACGCCCTCGCGCATCAGGGCGACCAGGTCGGCCCAGATCGCGCCCCACTCGGCGCGGGAGAGCTCGCGGCCGGGGCGGTGCGGGCTGATGCCGAGCCGGAACAGCACCTCGGCGCGGTACACGTTGCCGACGCCGGCCAGCACCTTCTGGTCCATCAGCAGGGCCGCGACCGTGCTGCCGCTGCGGGAGATCCGCCGCCACGCCGCGTCGCCCGCCTCGCCCGGACGCAGCGGGTCCGGCCCCAGGCGCTGGTGGACGGCGGCCTTCTCGGCGGGGGTGAGGAGCTCGCAGGCGGTCGGGCCGCGCAGGTCGGCGTAGCCGCTGTCGCCCACCATCCGCAGCCGGACCTGGCCGACCGGCGCCGGGGGCTCGCCCGTGCCGAAGGCGTACTTGCCGTACAGGCCCAGGTGCACGTGCAGCCAGTGCTCGCCGAAGCCGAGGAACAGGTGCTTGCCGTGCGCCTGCGCCTCGTCCAGCACCCGCCCGTCGATCAGCGCGGCGCCCTCCGCGAAGCGCCCCTGCGGGCTGGACACCCGGACCGGGCGGCCGCCGAACAGCGCGTCGTTCTCCCTGGCCAGGCGGTGGATCACATGCCCCTCGGGCACCGGCGTCAGCTCCCCGGTCGTGGTGGTCGGTACGGGTCCATTCTCCCAGGGCGCTCGGACAGTCCGGTCGGACAGTCCGGTCGGCCGGCCGCGGTCAGCCGCCGGCCGCGGGCCGGTAGCAGCCCTCCGGGTCGCGGCGGGCCGCGGCGGCGAACTCCTCGAAGCCGAGGTTGCCGATCGACAGGTTGGCGTTGATCTCCTCGACGGCCGCCGCCAGGGCGCGGAACTCGGCGCCGTGCTCGATCTCCTGGGCGTACCACTCGGGCTCCGCGCAGTCCTCGGGGCGCAGCGTGGTGACGGCGAGCAGCGGGTGGCCGGGGCCGGTCAGCGCGGTGCGGTCGGCCAGGAAGAGCACGTTCGGGCCGCCGTCGGCGGTGGCCCGGGCGGCGGCCACTGCCTCGGCCGGGGCGGCGTCCGCCCAGGCCGGGTCGTCGACCAGTTGGACGTCCGCGCCGAGCGCGGCACGCAGGGCCCGCCAGCCGGGCTCGTGGCCGTCGCTGTAGTCGGTGCGGACGATCAGGGCGTCGTGCTCGCCGATGTCGGCGACGGGCGGGCGCACGGGGACTCCTTCAGAGGGTGGCGGCGGTGTCGCGCAGGGCGGTGAGCGCCTCGCGGGCCAGGGCGGTGAAGTCCTGGCCGGGGCGGTCGGTCCAGCGGGCCAGGGCGGTGCGCAGGGCGAGCAGGGTGAGCGCGGCGGTGAGGACGGCGGCCGGCTCGGGGGCGCCGCGCTCGCGCAGGGCGTCGGCGAGGGCGGCGGCCAGGGCCTCGCGCTTGAGCAGTTCGCGCTCGGTGAGCTCGGGGTTGGCGGCGACCACCTGCTGGCGCTCGCGGACGGTCCCGTACCGCTCGGCGGTGAAGGCGTGCTCCCCGGCGGCGGCCAGCGCGGCCCCGGCGGCCTCCAGCGGGCCGGCCGCGGGTGGGGCGGCGGCGATCGCGCCGGTGAACAGCCGGGCCAGCGCGTCACCGCCGGAGAGCACCTCGCGCTTGTCCGCGAAGTGCCGGAAGAAGGTGCTCTTGGCCAGGCCCGCGCGTTCGGCGATCTCGGCGACGGTGGTGCGGTCGTAGCCCTGCCGGACGAAGAGGTCGAGCGCGGCGCGTTCCAGCCGCTCGCGGGCGTTCGGGTCCCATCTGGCCATGATCCGAAGTCTACGCGACGGGACTTGGTCGCATCACTGCGCCGCAGGGGCTATGGTGATGGGATAAGGTCTCATCACTCGACCCAGCACGGAGGTCCCCCCATGCACGTCTTCGTCACCGGAGCCAGCGGCCACCTCGGCTCCGCCCTCGTCCCCCACCTGCTCGCCGCCGGCCACCGGGTCACCGGCCTGGCCCGCTCCGACGCCTCCGCCGCCGCCCTCACCGCCCTCGGCGCGGACGTCCGCCGCGGCGACCTCGACGACCTGGACGGCCTGCGGGCCGCTGCCGCGGCCGCCGACGGCGTCGTCCACCTGGCCTTCAAGCACGAGGCGATGCTCGGCGGCGACTACGCCGGCGCGATGGCCGACGACCTGAAGGCCGTCCGGGCCCTGGTCGAAGCCCTCGCCGGCACCGGCAAGCCCCTCGTCGGCACCGGCGGCACGGGCGCCGGCGGCGCCCCCGGGCAGCTCTCCCTCGAGACCCGGGTCGCCCCGGGCGCCCCGCGCACCGAAGCCGAACGGGCCCTGCTCGACGCGGCCGCCGACGGCGTGCGCACCAGCGTCGTCCGCCTCCCCCCGGTCGTCCACAGCCCGCTCGACCGGCACGGCTTCGTCCCCACCCTGATCCGCACCGCTCGCGCCACCGGCACCTCCGGCTACCTCGGCGACGGCACCAACCGCTGGCCCGCCGTCCACACCCTCGACGCCGCCCGCCTCTACCGCCTCGCCCTCGAACACGCCCCCGCCGGCACCCGCCTGCACGCCGTCGACGACGAGGGCGTCCCCTTCCGCGAGATCGCCGAACACATCGGCATCCGCCTCGGCCTCCCCACCGCCCCCGTCGAAGAGACCCGCGCCGCCGAACACTTCGGCTTCCTGTCCCTCCTCGTCCCCCTCGACATGCCCGCCTCCGCCGAAGCCACCCGCACCCTCCTCGACTGGCACCCCACCCACCCGGGCCTGCTCGACGACCTGAACGAGGACCACTACTTCACCGAGGACTGACCCACCACCGCCCCCGCCTCAGCACCGCACGGCCGAACACCACCGCCGCCCCCACCACGCCCACCCCCGACCCGGAATCGCACGGCCCAGCACCGCCCCCTTGCCGCACAGCGGAACCTCGGCGTGCCTGCAACCGGCTCAGCAGCACATGGCCGAGCAGCGCCGCCGCCTCCCTCGCCCCAACCCCCCTCGCCGCGAAGCGGAACCTCAGCGCACCTGCAGCCGGCTCAGGATCGCGTGATCCAGCGCCGCCGTCTCCGGCGCCCCGCCCCCTCGCCGCGAAGCGGAACCTCGGCGTGCCTGCAACCGGCTCAGCAGCACACGACCGAGCACCGCCGCCCTCTCCCCCACCCCAACCCCCCCTCGCCGCGAAGCGGAACCTCGGCGTGCCTGCAACCGGCTCAGCAGCACACGGC
>NZ_JBHUWH010000405.1:0-7111 GCF_042670125.1 Kitasatospora sp. NPDC057198
GTGGAACGCCGCCGCCCGGCTCCGGTCCGGGGCGGCGGCGAATGCCGGAGGTGCTACCACTCCAAGGCGTCGAGCATGTCCTTGACCGGGTTGTCGTCCTCCTGCGGGGGCTGGACCAGGGCGTCCGAGACCAGTTGGGCGACCAGAGCGACCAGATCGCGGCTTCCGCGTGCGTTGATCTCGCCCTGCAGGTAGTGCAGGCCGCCGTTGGCGTACTCCTCGAAGATCCTCAGCCGGTCGCCCAGGCGGTCGTCCGCGAGGATTTTCGCGTCGTCGGGGCACTCCGTGACCGCCAGGACGTCGATCAGGACGTCGCCATAAGCACGGTTCTCCACCAACGCGTATCGGACTTGCTGCTCGGACTTGCTGTAGGACTTGCGCTGACCCTTGCGCTTGCCGAGCGCGGCGGCAAACAGCAGGGCCTCGTACATGGCCTGGAACGGGCCGTCCTTGCCGGTGAGGGCGACCAGCAGGTCCTCGTGTTCGGCGGGGCGCCGGAAGCGGGTCTCGACGGCCATCAGAAGGTCACCTCTTCCAGAGCGGTGTGGTCGAACTCGCCGTGCGACACGTAGGGGTAGGAGCGGCCGTGGATGGTGATGGTCTGCTCGGCGGAGTTGTGGTGGGTGGTGTAGGAGCGCAGTACGTACATCCGCGATGCCGCCGCTCCGAGGTGGTCCAGCACCTGGCCGCGGGACTGGGACTGCGAGAGCAGGGCGACGATCTGGGAGGTGAGCTTCGGCAGGGCCTCGGCGATGTCGTCCTGGTAGACGACGTCGAGGTTGCCGAACGGCGCATCCATCACCACCGGGTAGATGCCGCCGCCGCCCAGCGTCTCGTCACCGCCGCCCTGTTTGAGGTCGTCGATCTCCTTGGCGAGCTCGGAGACGGCGCCCACGAAGGAGAGGCCGAGGATCTGGTTCTCGCCGGTGCTGCGCGCGGCGGCGGCGCCGAAGGAGTCGTTGACCAACTGCAGCGAGAAGGTGGGGGTGATCGCCGGGGTGAACGGCTTGATGCAGATCCGGGCGAAGACGTCCTTGACCTTCGTGTCCAGCGCGCGGCGGACCTCCTCGGTCTTCAGGTCCCTGATCTTGAGGAACGCCTCCAGGACCTCGTCGACCAGTGCCACCTGGCTCTGGATGCGGCGGGACTCCGCGTCGGCACGCTCGGCCCCGTGGAAGCGCAGCTTGTTGGTGTCGAGCTGCTCCTGCAAGTTCGGCAGCTGGTTCTCGGCCTCGTGGCGCCGCTGCAGTGCCTCGATGCGCTTCCTGTCGAACTCCTTGCGGCGCTCCTCCAGCTTGCGCACGTCCATCACGTCGACACCCTCCAACTGCCGGGCGATGTCGCTCAATTCGATGTCGACGGCGTCGATCTCCTGCTTGAGGTCCTCGATGTCCTGCGCGCATCCACGCAGCTGGTCCAGCAGTTCGGTCCGGGCGTTGGCCAGGTCGGCGGCCTTGCCGGCCAGGTACATCCACCTGGTCTGGACATCGGCGAGACCGGCGTTGTACCGGCGCTCCTCCAGTGCCTTGCGGGCCTCCGACCCCGTCGGCAGGTCGCGCCCGCACATGCAGGTGTTGTCCTCCAGGAGGCCGTCGATGAAGTCCCGCTGGATACCGGCCGGGAGCTCCCGGCGCTGGCGCATGCCGTCGGCCAGGTCGAGGACCTGCGCGTCCAGCCCGCCGGTGAAAGCCAGGAAGCTGCTCTTGGCCAGGACCGCCTTGCGGTCCCCGAAGCGCTTGTCGCGTCGGCTCAACAGGTCGCGCCGCCGCTCCTCCAACTTGACGCGTTGCCGGGCGAGTGGAGCCGCCTTGTCGTTGGACCGCAGCGCCTTGTCGGCCGCGTCCACCTCGCGCTCGTAGCCCGCAGCGGTCTTGGAGAGTTCCAGCAGCTGATTGTGCACCGCCAGGATGCTCGCCTCCAGCTCCTTCCGCTCGGCGACCAGCTTCTGCAAGCGGGTGTCCCCGCCCTTTTCGACCTGCCGGGCGAGCTTGGCCGATGCTTTCGGCAGGTGCACCTCGATGGCCCGCTCGATCTCCTCCAGACCCATCAGGGTCTTGATCGCCTGCTTGACCTCCTCAGTGCGCTCGCCGGCGAACATCCGCTCCATGCGCTCGCCGTTGAAGAAGAAGAACTGCCGCAGCTCCCTCGGAAGGATCTTCTCGATGCGGTCCTGTCCGTTGACCGCCTGTCGGCTCTCGCCGTCCTGGCCGACCTCGGTGACCGAGAGCTGGGAGGGCAGCTCGCGCTGCTCCTCGTCGTTCTTGACGGTGGAGACCGAGCGGAGGACGTGGAAGCGCCGCCCCTCGTGTTCGAACACCAGTCGGACCGATGCCGTCGCCTGGGTGCCGAACGCCGTCTGCGACCAGGCGTGGTCGTTGATCACGCGCTCCTGGTACTCCACGTCATCGGAGAAGGTGCCGTAGAGCGCCCAGCCGAAAGCGTTGAGCAGCGTGGTCTTGCCCGCGCCGTTCATGCCGAAGACCAGCACTGCGGGCTTGCCGTCGGTGACCTCCAGGTCGAGTTCCTGGACCCCGTGGAAGACCCGGAAGTTCTCCAGGGTGAGCTTGAGCAGCTTCACTTGGCCAGCTCCTTGGCGGCTCGGACGATCTCGTCGGTCAGCATCGAGGGGTTCTTGACGTGCAGATACTGCCGCTCCAGTTCGAACACCCGCCCCACCAGCTTCCTGGCCTCGGGGGAGAGGGCGTCGAGGATCTCCCTGGCGGTCTGCTGGTCACTCATGAAGCCACCACGCTTCCCTTCGTCGTCCGTGTCATTGCCATCCGTTCCAGTTCCAGCGGGCCGGCCCGGCCCGTCAGACGTCCATCAGCCCGTAGCGCAGGCGCAGCGGCCGCAGGGCGTCCAGTGTGTCCACCTCGTTGTCGGCCAGGTGCGCGAACTCGGTCACCCGTGCCAACTCACGAGCCAGCATCTTCCGTTCTGTCTCCCTGGCCAGTCCGTTCGAGGCTTCGGGTGGGACCACGACGAAGTCGACGATGTCTGCGTGCTCCTTGCCGGGCGCCCGACGCAGGACGCGGCCGCGCCGCTGGATGAACTGCCGGGGGTTGGAGGAACTGGCCAGCAGATAGGCGGTGCGGGCGGCCGGCACGTCCACGCCCTCGTCGAGGCACTTCATCGATGCGAGGACCTGCAGGTCGTGTCCCGATGCGAAGCGCCGCAGCAGCTCCTGGCGGTCCTCGCGCCGGGTCTCGGCGGTGTAGGGGGCGGCGGACATCCGCAGTTGCTGACCGGCCAGGCCGAGCACCTGCTGCAACTGTGTCGGTTCGTCGCCGTCGCCGTGCTCGTAGCTCAGCGGATGGCGCCCCTCGGCGCAGTACAGCAGCTGGTGGCTGCTCTCCCGGCGCAGCGTCAGTTCGCGGCGCAGCGCCGGGAGTTTGGCGCGGGCGTGGCCGAGGATGTTCGCGCGCTTGCGCAGGAGCTTGCCCAGTGGAGTGTCCTCGTCCGAGTTCTCGCTGAAGCGCTGCGCCGCGAACAGTTTCGCGATCTTCTCGGTCACTTCGGTGTACAACTCGGCTTCCTGGTCGTCGAGTTCGATCAGGATCGGGGTGTAGGTGTAGTGGCAGAGGGCTCCTGCGCGGATGGCGTCCCCGATACCCATCTCGAAGACCACCGGGCCGAAGAAACCGGTGAGTGCGTCGGTGCCCTCGTCGTCGAACCAGCGTTCCGGGGTCGCTGACAGGCCGAGCCGGTAACCGGCGTTCCCGGGCAGCTTGTCGCGCAGCCGTCGGGCGCCCAGGTTGTGGCACTCGTCGGCGATGACCAGCAGGCGGCCCCGGTGGCGTTCCAGGAGGCCCTGCAGCGCGTCCGAGCCCAGGGTGGCGTTGGTGGTCACGATGACGCCGCCCTTCGCCGTGCCCAGCGTGAGCGCGTCGAGCAGTGTGCCGGCTTGCGGGTACCAGCGGCTGACGGACTCGTACGCGCGCACCGGCGTCATGCCGAACCTACTGATGTCCCGGCTCCACTGGTCCACCAGGTGCTGGTACGGGGCGACGACGACCGTGAGCAGGGCCTCGCCGCGGTTCCCCAGGATGCGGGAGAGCTGGGCGGCGGCGGCGAGCGCGGTCAGCGTCTTGCCCGTGCCGGTGGCCATGCGGAGGATGCCGCGGCACTCGTTGCCGAACCAGCGTTCCACCGCCTGCTTCTGGTAGTCGCGCACGACCAGGTCGCCGGGGATGCCGAGCCGGCCTTCGGCCTTCGGCCGCGGAAGCGTGACTGTGGCCCCGTCCATGGGGGGCAGCGGAGGGGGCGTCACGGAACGGCGCGCGCAGGACTCGATGACCTCCTTGGCGGCGGCGGTGAAGTCCAGCACGCGCAGCAGCGGGGTGCGGTCCTGCCACAACTCCTCGAAGTCCTGGCTGATCCGGACCGCCCGGTGGCTGTCCCCGGGTTCCCAGGTGCGGAAGACCTCGATCGATTCGAAGTTGCCGATGAGCCCCGACCTGGTCTCGTTGGCACTGCCCTTGAACGCGACCAGGTCGCGGCCGTCCCGGAAGACACCGATCTTCTCGTGGTACATGCCGATCCGGTCGCCCGAGGCCACGTAGGCGAGTTTCACGTCCAGCCGGCCGTCTGCGACCAACAGCCCGAGTCGGCCCAACCGGTGGGCGACCCGCGGGTCCGTGCAGGCATCCTCCAGGTCGCGCAGCGCGGCCTGCTCCAAGATCGCTCGCACTGCGTAGCCGGATTCCAGCTGCTGCACGTCCTCCGCGGTCAGTTGCGGCGAGGCGATCAGGCGCATCGTGCCGCCTCGGGCGGCGAACCGTTCGACGCCCTGGCCGAGAACGGCCAGGACCGAGGAGCTGAAGTAGCCGACGGCGCGGTCGTAGGCGGTGGCGGCGGCCAGCGCGGGGGCGTAGAAGTCCTCGACGATGTCGCAGCGGTCGCTGCGGTAGTCCGCCAGCAGACCGGTCCCGCGCAGGGCACCACCCGTTCCGTCCGCCATCACAGCCCCATCATGTCGAGGAGGTCGTCGGTACTGGCGCCCTCCTCCGGCCGGTCGAGACGGACGGGAGCGCCGACCGACGCGGTGCCCTCGCCGAGTACAGGATCGCCCAGGCGGCGCACGATCCCGTTGCGCGAGGTGAACGGCGGCGAGGACGCCACCTGGAACAAGCTGGACTCCTTGATGGAGAATTCCCGGGTCAGTACCTCGACGAGCCGGTCGACGGGGATCTGCCCACCGGCGGCATCGACCTCCTGCACGACCAGATCCTTGATCGTGGTGTAGCGGCGCAGACCCCATTCGGCCAGTGCCCAGGCGTTGACGTCGGTGCGCATCAGGCGCGGATCGGTCGGCAGTTGGGCCTTCAACGAGCGCTCGTTCACGTCCGCGCCCATGGCCGCAACCAGCAGGGGGAACGTCAGCGGGCTCCCGGCCTCGTGCAACGCGGCCCAGGCGCGGTCCCGCAGCGTCCTCCGCGGGGGCGTCGTAGGCACGGCACCCTCCTGGGCACCGGGGTGCGCGGTGGCGCTGGTCCAGGCGCCGTCCGCGGTGACCACCACGCGCGGGTCGGCGGCCAGCACGTCGGACACCCCGGTCAGCACGCCGGCATCGAGCAACGCGGCCAGCGCCTGGCCCGGAGACAACGGGGCCGGAGCCCCGTCGAGGACGGCCACGAGCGCGTCCGCGACCTGCTCGGTGTCACTCGGTTCCCACCCCGCCGAAAGGCCGGGGTCAGCGGCGGGCGGTTCGTCGGGCACGGCCCAGCCCGCTGAGGTCGGCTCGCTGTGCAGCAGGCGCTCCAGCAGTCCGTGCAGTTGCTCCGAGGAATCGGCGCGGTTCGACAGCAGCTCGGTGAGCGTCGCCCCGGGGGCTTCACCGAGCGCGAGCAGGCGCACCTCCTCGAGCAGGGCCTCCACGGCGTTCGGCGGTTCGGCAGCCACCGGGTTCGAGGGGGCAGCCGGTTCGGGGTTCGAGGGGGCAACCGGTTCGAGGGGCGCTTCCGGCTGTCCGGCTGCCGCCGCGGGGACGCGGGGGGCGGATCCGGCGGTCAGCGAGCCGGGACATTCGATCTGCCCGCCGACCACCCTCAGTCCGCAGTACTCCAGCCACTCCTGGGTGGGCCGCAGCTGGAGGGCGACCGAGGACAGCAACCGGTCGGCGGTGGCGGCCGACATGCACTCCGCCGGCTCGAAGGCAAGCGCTTCCAACGTCATGGCGACCGCTTTGGCCAACGAACCCTGGTACAGCCAGGGGGCGTTGGTGCCGGCGTGCAGGACGACGGCAGCCAGCACGTCGAGCGCCGACAGCCCGGAGCCGTTGACCTCGGTGGCCAGCCAAGGGTGTTGATCGACGAGGGACGAGCGGGCTACCGGGAGCTGTACGGCGTTCTCCACCGCGGCAATGGCCCGGTCCAGATCTCGGTCGGCGGCTGCGGCCCGCGCGAGTTCGGCCGGTAGGCCCTCCAACAGCCGCAGCACCTGCTCGTGCGTCGTGCGGTACAACCCTGCCAGCACCTCGGTCGGAATCGGCACGGTTGCGCCGAGGTGGTAGACGACGAGGTCCTGTGCCCGGGGGTCGAGCTGATCGAACCAGCGCTGCACGGCCTGACCCAGGCCCGGCGCGGCCGGTCGCTCCGGGCCGGCAGATGCCCCGGCCCGGACCAGCGAGGTCAGCGCGGCCCGGGCGGCCGTCGCCCGGTTCAGGGAGCGGATCGCCGTGACCTCGCAGGGGGAGAGCGCGGCGACACCGCGCAGCGTGGTGCCGCCCACCGCCTCCACGGCTGCGCGGATCTCCGGGGCCCCGTCCAGCTCGGACGTCGGCAGGTCCAGCGGGAGGTTCGGGAGCAGCTCGGAGAACGGCTCCGAGTCGAGGGGGCCGTATTCCAGGAACCCGGCGATCAGGTCGAACACCCGGTCGAGGCTTTCGTGCCGCTGCCGAGTCACCGCCGGCGTCTCGTGCTGCCACCACTGGGCCGGACCGCCCAGACTCTGGAGCATCCTCAGTTCGGAAGGAGCCAGCGCGTCCAGCCAGGGGAACAGCGTCCGCCACGTGTGGGCCGGTGCCGGCAGTGACGCCGCCATTGCGCGTACCTCCGAAGGGTCGGCGGGCTGCGGCGGCACGACGGTCGCCCGGGCCCGGGGCTCGCCCGGC